>JACPAV010000008.1 GCA_016180645.1 Nitrospirota bacterium
CACGGCGGCAATGCTGAACTGGCCTAAAGACGTCGCCGTGGACTCGAACGGGGATTTCTACATCGCGGATTCCGGCAACTTTCGCATCCGGAAGGTCGCGCAATGAACAAGAGCGTCATGCGCCATGGGTCATGCGTCATGAGCGATGGAGATGTCCGAAGTATTCGTAGGGGAGCATCTTCAGATGCTCCCTCTATTCGGGAGGGTCTAAAGACCCTCCCCTACGTTCTGAAGGGTCTAAAGACCCTCCCCTACATCGCTCTCCTGCTGCTCCTTGCCCCCTCCTGCAACCGAGGACCCCAAACGGCCGATGAACGAGGCTTGTCCATGCAGACCGCCCTGCCGGTCTCGCCGGAAGCGGCGGCGGCCCTCCTGACCATCTCCGAGGCGGACGGGCTGGCGATGGACGTGCAGGTCAACGGCATCCAGGCCGCCTCGGGCGCCTCCATGGGAGTCCGGGCAGGCGTGCGCGGAGGTGTAAGAGGCGGAGTCAGAGGCGGGGTACGAGGCATTCGAGTGCGGTCCGGCGTGATGCCGGCCGTACTCTCGACATTGTCGGTGGACAGTACGTCCGCGATGGGAATGAGAGTGCGGAGACAGGCCCCCGGCGGCTCCGAAGATTGTAGGGGAGCATCTTCAGATGCTCCCTCCGAATCGGCCATACGCCGTAGGGGAGCATCTTCAGATGCTCCCTCCGAATCGGGCGGATCTAAAGATCCGCCCCTACGTTGCTCCGCACTTCGCACTTCCCCGGAGGAAGAAGCCGAAGTCACCTTCGCACTCGAATCCGACAAACCCGTAACCATTCCGTCGGAGGTCCTGATCGCCGCCCAAGAACCGCCTCCGGTGCAGCCGGCGCCCGATCTCTTCACGGTGATGCGGAAACCTTTGGTGACACTCCGCGTTCGGCCAAAGAGCAGCCCGGAAACGCCCCTGATCGAGGCCAAGGCATCGCTGGACCCCGCTACCACATCAGCGGGGGGCACGGCCTCCGTGCAGCCCAACGCGGAGGACGTCGAACTGGTAGACTCCGACGGCAACGGTACTTCGTCGCTTATGGAGGTGGCCGTACTCGTAACGAAGGGCCTCCCGCTGGATCAGGCGGTCCAGATCGCCAACGACCCCACTTCGGAACTGAAGCCCACGGCGGAGGAGGTGAAGACGGCCTTCACGGTCATGGCCGCGAAGCTGGAGCAGAAGGCGGCCGCCGATCTGAAGGGTCAGGGAATGGAGGTCGAGGCGCCGAAAATCGACGTGGAGACGCTCGATGTCACGCCGCCGGACACGGCGCTGAGCGCCGTGAGTGGCCAGTCGCCAGTGGTCAGTGGCCAGTCGGTCGCAAGCGGAGAAGAAATCACCTTCACGTTCACCTGTACCAAGCAAGACTGCACATACGTTTGCGACCTGAGCGGGCCGGCGGGGGCGTTCAAATCGAAGACCTGCGCGACTCCATTCGTCCTCACCACGCCCGGCGCGTCCGCCCTCGGCGCCGCCTCGGCCGAGTTCACCTTGCGCGTGACCGCCTCCGATTCCATGGGCAACCGCGACACCACCCCCGCGGAATTCAAATACACCATTCAGGCCCCAAAGGGGGACACGACGCCGCCGGACACGGCGCTCAGCGCCGTGAGTGGTCAGTCGTCAGTGGCCAGTGGTCAGTTGCTGGACAAGACAGAAATCACGTTTGCTTTCTCCTGCTCCGATCCGGTAGCCGCACCCTTTACGGGTGCGTTTTCGGACGCAGGCGTGAAGCCTGCGGCTACCTGCACGTTCCTGTGCAAGCTGGACACCCCCGCCGCGACGGGCACCTTTGCGTCCTGCGCCTCGCCTTACACCGCCAAGCCGGATAGGAATGGCGCGTACCACTTCGCCGTGGCGGCGGTGGACAAGGCCAACAACAAAGATTCGACACCGGCCGAGTTCACGTGGACGGCTGCCTTCACCGGGCCCTCCGTAACCATCAGCTCTCAGCCGTCGGCGGCCAGCGGTTCGACCAGCGCCACGTTTGCCTTCAGCTCCACAGACACCTCCGCCACGTTCGAGTGCGACCTCGACTCCGGCGGTTATGCCTCCTGTTCCTCTCCCCACTTGATCACTGGACCACTTTCTTCCGGCTCGCACACTTTTTCGGTCCGCGCGAAAGACACCGTGGGGAACGCCGGTTCCGCGGCCACGGCCACGTGGACAATCGACCTGGCCGCGCCCACGGCAACGATCAGTTCCACACCGTCATCCGTCAGCGGGTCCACGTCCGCCACGTTTGTCTTCAGCTCCACCGACACATCCGCCACCTTCACGTGCGACATCGACAGCGGCGGATACTCCTCCTGCACGAGTCCGAAGACCTACACCGGCCTGTCCTCCGGTTCCCACACCGTAAGCGTCCGGGCCACCGATACCGCCGGCAATACAGGCACGGCCACCTCCACTTGGACGATCGACCTCACCGCCCCCACGTTCGGCGGCCTCACCTCGGCCACCGGCGCCTCAACAACCCAGATCAACCTCTCCTGGTCGGCCGCGTCGGACGGCGTCAGCGCCGCGTCTGCGATCGTCTACACCATCTGCCAATCCACCACGACCGGCTCGTGCGGTTCGTCGTTCACGACAACCTACACGACGTCCGCGGGAGCCACGAGTTACAGCGTGACGGGCTTGGCGGCCGATACGAAATACTTCTTCGTAGCCCGCTCGGAGGACGGCGTGGGCAACCGGGATTCCGGCACCACGGAGGTGAACGCGAGAACGAGAGGCTATGTTTCAAGGCTTGCGTCGGTCAACCCCGGCACCACCGGCCTCCATATGTGCGCCGTCCTGAACGACAACACGGTGCGATGTTGGGGCAAGAATACCACGGGTCAGTTGGGCCAGGGCGGCACGAACGACCTGGGCGACGGCGCGAACGAAATGGGGAGCAACCTGGCGGCCGTCAGTCTGGGATCGGGGCGAACCGCCACCGCGGTCGCGCCGGGATCGCAGCACACCTGTGCGCTCCTGGACAACGGCACGGTGAAGTGCTGGGGATCCAGCAGCCAAGGTCAGCTCGGTCAGGGCAACGTGAACAGCCTGGGCGATGGCGCGAACGAAATGGGCGACAACCTAACCGCCATCAGCCTGGGAACGGGACGGACGGCCACCGCCGTCGCCGCGGGCGACGAACACACCTGCGCCCTTCTGGACAACGCCACCGTCAAGTGCTGGGGGGATGGGGCGTGGGGACCGCTTGGGCAGGGCAACGTGAACGATCTGGGCGACGGCGCGGGCGAGATGGGCGACAGCCTCTCCGCCATCAGCCTCGGTACGGGCCGCACGGCGCTGGCCATCACGGCGGGCGGCGCCCAAACCTGCGCGCGCCTCGACAACAGCACCGTCAAGTGCTGGGGGTTCGGCGGCCAGGGGCAGCTTGGAACGGGCGCTGCGAACAATCTGGGCGACGGCGCGGGCGAGATGGGAGACAACCTCTCCGCGATCAGCCTTGGCACGGGCAGGACGGCCACGGCCCTCGCCACCGGGCACGATCACTCCTGTGTCATCCTGGACAACAGCACCGTCAAGTGCTGGGGCTTCAACGACTCCGGCCAGCTCGGCCAGGGCCACGCGAACGACCTAGGCGACGGCGGGGGCGAGATGGGCGACAGCCTCTCGGCGGTCAGCCTGGGCACGGGCAGGACCGCCACCGCGCTCTCCCTGGGCTACCGGCACACCTGCGCGCTCCTGGACAACGCCACCGTCAAGTGCTGGGGATACAACAATGTGGGCCAACTCGGCCTGGGCCACACCAACAACCTCGGCGACGGGGCGAACGAAATGGGGGACAACCTTTCCGCCGTGGACCTCGGCACGGGGCGCACGGCCTTGGGAATCGCCTGCGGGAACAACTTCTCCTGCGCCCTCTTGGACAACTACACCGTGAAGTGCTGGGGGGGGAACGCCTCGGGGCAGCTCGGCCAGGGGAGCACAAACAACCTCGGCGACGGCGCAAGCGAGATGGGAGACAGCCTCCCCATCATCAGCCTGACGCCTTGATCCATCGGCTCATCCACATAATCGGTGACAGTATACTCTAATTCAACAAATAAAGTATACTGTCACCGATTATCGGCGGCTTCGCGGACGCGCTCCACGGTGATGACGTCCGGCAGTTTCTCAATCGCCCGGATGACGGTGTGGAGCTGATCCGAATCGGACACCATCAATTCGAAAATCTGCACGGCCTTGCTGTCCTGCGTGGTGTAGATCCGGGCGGAGAGAATGTTCGTCTTGGTCTTGGAAATCACCTTGCTTACCTTGGCCAGGAGACCGATGCGATCGGAAGAAAAGACTTTCACCTTCACGGGCATCGCGTTCCGCTCCTTGACATCCCACTTCACATCCACCCGGCGCTCCGGATCGTGCTTGAGGGCGTTCGCGCACGACGCGGAGTGGATGCTCACGCCCTTGCCGTAGACCATATATCCCACGATGGCCTCACCCGGCAGCGGGTCGCAGCACCGGCCGAAATGAACGAGAACGTCCGACTTTCCTTCGACCTTCACCACGCCCGGTGAACGCCCCATCGCCCTCATGAAGATCGTTTGGATGGGGCTGATGATCTTCTGCGTGAGGTCCCGCTTCACCTCCACGTTGGGAACGACCCGGTCCGCCACCTCCCCTGCGCTGACCTTGCCGAATCCGATCTTCTGATAGAGCCTCTCGATCTGGCCCGTTTTGAGTTCCGCCAGGAGGCCCGTCAAGGCGCCGTTGTTCATGACTTGATCCAGAGTCAGCTCCCGCTTGAGCAGCTCTTTCTCCAGCAACTCCTTCCCCAAACCTTCGCTCTTGGTCCTTTCCTCCCGTTTGACCCACCGCCGGATATGGCTCCGAGCCCGCGCGGTGACCACGAAATCGAGCCACTCCTTCAACGGCATCTGCTCGGCATTCGTGATGATCTCGACCGAATCGCCGTCGTTCAGCTCGTGCGAGAGCGACACGAGCCGGCCGTTCACCTTCGCGCCCACGCAGTGGCTTCCAAGATTGGAGTGGACGCTGTAGGCAAAATCGAGGGGCGTGGCGCCTTTGGGAAATTGCCGGATATCTCCCTTCGGAGTAAAGACAAAAATATCGTCTGCATAAAGATCTACGCGCAACGTATCCAGGAACTCATTAGGATCTTGGATGGACTTCTGCCATTCGATCAGCCGCCGGAGCCACGAGAAAGCCTCGTCCTCTTTGCTCAGGTCGTACCGCCCCTCCCGGTACCGCCAGTGCGCTGCGATCCCCTCCTCGGCCACCCAGTGCATGTCCTTCGTCCGGATTTGAACCTCCATCCGCACGCCGGCCGGACCGATCACGGAGGTGTGGAGCGATTGGTACAGATTCGCCTTCGGGAGCGCCAAATAGTCCTTGAATCGGCCGGGGATGGGTGTGTACAGCGAATGCACCAGTCCCAGCGCCTGATAGCATTGGTTCACATTCTGCGTGATGATCCTGAACCCCAGGATGTCGTACAGCTGCTCGAAATCGAGCCCTTCCTCGTCCATCTTTCTCTGAATGCTGTAGACGTTCTTCATTCTGGACTGGAACTCATGTTCGATGCTCATCTCACGCAGCTTCACCGACACCGTCTCGGCCACCTGGGAAAAGAGCGCTTCGTGCTGGTCCTTCAGCTTCTTCAGCTTCAGGCTGATGTTTTTGTACGGCTCGGGCTTGAGGGCCTTGAAGCAGAGGTCCTCCAACTCGCGCCGAATCCAGTCCACTCCCAGCCGATGCGCCAGCGGGGCGTAGATGTCCGTCGTCTCCACGGCGATCTTCTCTCGACGTTCGGTCGGGAGAGCGTCGAGCGTGCGCATGTTGTGGAGCCGGTCCGCCAGCTTGATGAGAAGAACGCGATAGTCCCGCGCGATGTGGAGGATCATTTTCCGGAAGTTTTCGGCCTGTTTCTCCTCCTTGCTCTTGAAGTCGATGCGGTTCAGTTTGGTGAGGCTCTCCACCATGTTGAAGATTCGCCGCCCGAACTGTTGCTCAATCTGTTCGGGCGTGGTGGGGGTGTCCTCCAGCGTATCGTGGAGGAGCGCCGCGGTGATGGACTCCGGGTCCATCTTCATCTGCGTCAGGATGTGCGCGGTTTCGACGAGATGATTCAAATACGGTTCGCCGGAAACGCGAACTTGCCCCTTGTGGGCGCGGGAGGCGAAGACAAACCCCTCCTTGACGGTATCCAGCTGGTCCGGGGTGTACCGCTGGTCGAGGCCTTGGAGGATGTCGCTAAATCGTGCCACCTTCCCCGGGGGCCTCCGGCGACGGCACTCGCTTCTTGACCACGCCTTCGGCGATCTCGCGCAGCGCCGTCACAATTTCCTTATTGTCGCACTCGACCTGCGGGCGCGCCTGCCCTTGGAGAAGCTGCTTGACCCGCTGGCTGGCCATGATGATCAGCTCGAAGCGGTTGTCGATTTTCTCGAGGCAATCCTCGACGGTAATACGAGCCATCAAACCTCCTGACGAAAGAATTGAATCATGGGTTCATTGTTTCAATTAATCATTTCCCGGACCGGACGGACCCAACGCGTTGCCGCTCGGCTGCGACGATGCTCCGCAAGGCATCGACCGTTTCGTGGATGTCGTTGTTCGTCACGCGGTAATCATACCTCTTTGCGCGGAGAAGTTCATCTCGCGCCACCCTCAGTCGTTTTCGAACCTCCTTTTCCGGCAGGGCGCCCCGATTCCGAAGCCGATGCTCAAGCTCCCTCATCGAGGGCGGGAACATGAAAATCAGAACCGTGGAGGGATCACGGCGCTTCAGCGCTCGCCCCCCCTTCACGTCGATCACACACACGACGTCCTTCCCTTTCTTCCAAATCCGCTTCACTTCACCCATGGGAGTGCCGTAGAAGAAGCCGAAGACTTTCTTCCACTCGATGAATGCGCCGCGCCGCGCCTCGGACCGGAACCGGGCGGGTGTCACATACTCATAGTCCCGCCCGATCCTCTCGCCCGGACGCGGCCCCCGGGTGGTCCACGAGACACTCCGCGCCAACCGCGGGTCTTTCCGCAGAAGCCGGCTCACCACCGTGCTCTTCCCCGTTCCCGAGGGCGCCGAGACCACAAAGATCAGACCCCTTCCGCGAGGCATCGGCCTCCTCATTTCAACTCACCGAAGTGACGCAGCACGTCCAAGGACTTCCCGCCGATGCCCGGGACGCGGTCGATATCGCCCCACGTGAGAGGCCGGCCCAACGCTTCGCGAAGGTCCACGATCCGCGATGCCGCGGGCCCGTCGATTCCAGGGAGGGCGGACAGATCGTCGCGCCCCGCCGATCGGAGATCCATTTTCATGAAGAAGAGAAGGCCCCGAACCGGCTGGATCGGGCTCACGTCGAGACGGGTGCCTACCGGGACGACCGCTGGTTTTCCCGTCGAGTTCATTTCGGCCCAATCGCCGCCCGCGGCTTCGGAAACAACCGCGACGGCTGCGTGGGATGCCAAGGCGCTGCTCGCGGCCTGGATGAGGATTCCCATCCCGGCCAAGGCCGCCAACACGCTGTTCCGATCCACGCTACGCGCGTTTCCGGTCTTTGTGGAGCTTGTAGGCGAGACTGTCGACGAGCGCCTGCCACGACGCCTCGATGATGTTGTGGGACACGCCCACCGTGCTCCACGTGTCCTTGTGGTCGCCGGATTCGATCAGCACGCGCACTTGGGCACCCGTCCCCTCGGCCCCGCTGATGACGCGCACTTTGTAGTCGCGCAGCTCCACTTCGCGGATGGATGGATAGAATCTTTCGAGCGCCTTCCGCAGCGCCTGGTCCAAGGCATTCACAGGACCATTCCCCACGGCCGCCGTGTGCTCCACTTCACCATCCACTTCGATCATGATCGTCGCCTCTGCATAGGGCGGCTCGTGCTCGCTCCGTTTCTCGTCGATCACGCGAAAACCCACCAGCTTGAACACCTTGGAACCCTTCCCCATCGCCCGGCGCATGAGCAGCTCGAACGAACCCTCGGCGCCCTCGTACTGGTAGCCGCGATTTTCGAGATGCTTCAGTTCGGTGAGGAGGCTCTTGACGGCTTTGTCCTTTGAATGGATGTCAATGCCGTACTCCTGCGCCTTCGAGACGATGTTTCCGCTCCCCGAGAGGTCCGATACCAAAATCCGCCTGCGGTTGCCGATGAGGGCCGGATCGATATGCTCATACGATTTCACGTTCCGCCGGACGCCGCTCACGTGCATGCCGCCCTTGTGCGCGAAGGCGGCGTCCCCCACGAACGGCTGGTGCTTCGGCGGCACCATGTTGGTCAGCTCGAAAACCGTTCGCGAGACCTCTCTCAATCGACGAAGATTCTCCCTGCCGATCGTCGCACGGCGCATTTTTAACTCCAGATTGGGAATCACCGAACACAGGTTGGCATTCCCGCACCGCTCGCCGATCCCGTTGATGGTCCCGTGCACCTGCGTGGCGCCCGCCCGAATGGCCGCCAACGCGTTCGCCACCGCCAGCTCCCCATCGTTGTGCGTATGGATGCCCACGCCCTGTGTGAACCGGGCGCATACCTCCTTGGTCACTTCCTCCACCTCGATCGGCATGCTCCCCCCGTTCGTATCGCACAGAACGAGCCAGCGGGCGCCGCCCGATGCGGCGGCTTCCAGCGCCGCCATGACATACTCCGGATTCTCCTTATATCCATCGAAGAAATGTTCCGCATCAAAGATAAGTTCCGATGAATACTTTGAGAGATACTTCATGGTCTGATGGATGCAGTTCAGATTACGTTCCAGAGAGGTACGCAGCACGTCCCTCACGTGCAGGGTCGATGTCTTGCCCACGATGGCCAGGGCGGGCACGTGCGCGCCGATGAGGGCCTTGAGCATCGGATCACGATCGGGCTTGATACCGATTCGGTGCGTCATGCCAAAGGCGACCAGCTTGGAGTGGCGCAGACGTGATTTCCGGGCCTTCTTGAAAAACTCGATATCGCGCGGATTCGATCCGGGGTACCCCCCTTCGATGTAGTCGATGCCCAATTCATCCAGCAGGTGCGTGATCTTGAGTTTGTCCGCCGCGGAGTAGGCCACATCCTCGCCCTGCGTGCCGTCGCGGAGCGTTGTGTCGTAGATGTACACTTTCTCGCCCATAGGTGCGCGATCTTACTCGGCTTGACCGGCGACGTCAAAATCCGCTCATTGCCAAGCGTTCAGCTATCAGCAGTCAGCTTTCAGCTTCGGGACAGGAAGGAAGTGCTCGTGTCTTGTATTCCCCTCCTGATCCGAAGCTGTGTCACATGCCGCGTCGTCCTGAGCGCGGCGACATTGCACGGTCCCATGCCTTCCGTAGCATGGGGCTGATGGCTGAGAGCTGACCGCTGAACGCTTACCCTCATTGAAAGGCACATCGGATGGGGGTAACGTTTCCTCCATGGCCAAGAAAGCCGTGGTGCTGTTAAGCGGCGGTGTGGATTCGGCCACGACGCTCGCCGTGGCCAAGGGGAAAAACTACCTTCCCTACGCGCTGACGTTCGACTACGGACAGCGCCACGCCGTGGAGATTGAAGCGGCCAGGAAGGTGGCGGCGGCGATGGGCGCGGTGGAACATCTCGTGGTGAAGTTCGATCTCAGGGGCATCGGCGGCTCGGCGCTCACGGCGGATATCCCCGTTCCGAAGAATCGCGACGACAAGACGATCCGCTCCGGCATCCCGGTCACCTACGTCCCCGCCCGGAATACGATTTTTCTCTCCGTGGCTCTGGGCTGGGCGGAAACGCTCGGTGCGCGCGACATCTTTATCGGAGTCAATGCTCTGGACTACAGCGGCTACCCCGATTGCCGCGCGGAATTCGTCCGCCAGTTCGAAAGCCTCGCCGCCGTGGCCACGAAGGCCGGCGTAGAGGGGGCCATCTTTCGCGTCCATGCGCCGCTCATCGAGCTTTCCAAGGCTGAGATCATCCGCCGCGGAAGCGGGCTCGGCGTCGATTTCTCGCTCACTCACAGTTGCTACGACCCTGCCCCGACCGGCGCCGCCTGTGGGGCCTGCGACTCCTGCATCCTCCGGCGAAAGGGCTTCGAGGAAGCGGGCCTGCCGGATCCGGCGTGGGGATCACTCCGGTAGCCGCAGGCTTTAGCCTGCGCTTGAAGACGCAGCCTAAAGACTGCGCCTACCGAGGCAAGCGATGCAGGGGGTAGCGGGGTGAAAATCAGCGAGATCTTCGCCTCCATCCAGGGCGAAGGAAAACTGGCCGGCAAGCCGTCCGTCTTCGTTCGAACCAGCTTCTGCAACCTCCGCTGCCGGTGGTGCGACACCCCCTACACAAGCTGGGAGCCCGAATTCGTGACCCGTGACACGTCTCTCGTGCTCCAAGAGGTCCTGGACCTGTGCCGAACGAAGGGCATTCGCCACGCGGTCATCACCGGTGGAGAGCCCTTCCTCCAAGCCCACGATCTCGCCTCGATCAGTTCCGATCTAAGGCATGAGGGAATCCATGTAACCATCGAGACTAACGGTACTATATTCTATCCAGCTCAAGCCGACTTGTTCTCAGTCAGTCCGAAGCTCCGCGGCTCCGTGCCCCAGCCGCCATCATCATCGAACGGCGATTCCGCACCCATCCATTGGCATGATCGTCTCCGGCTCAACGCGGATGCGCTTAAGATGTTTATCGCTCACGCAGGCGCAAATGGAGCTTCGACGCTCGAATTGACCAACCGGATCCAATTCAAGTTCGTGGTGGAGGCCGACCGTGATCTGGATGAAATCGATTTTCTCTCCCGCACACTTCCCATTGATCCGCGGCTTATCCTCCTGATGCCGCAGGTCACAACCCAACCCGACATCGAGATCGCCTATACCCATGTCCGGCGCATGTGCGAACGTTCGGGGTACGGCTTCTCGCCGCGCCTGCACATCGAGAGATTCGGGAACGTCCGCGCCCACTGAGAGACTGCTTTGTTGACTCATGAGGTAATCTTAAATACACTCCCCGAATGACCGGCCCCGAATCCACGAAAGCACCCGCATCGCCCGAGACCAGGAGGCAGTACGTCAACTTCAGGTTCCTTCGGTTGGACCCCGCTTTTCGAAGGCTTCCGCCCGCCCAGCGCAAGAAGGGAAAGCAGGAGTTCCTCGGCGTGTGCGGCCGCTGGGACAAACGCATGATGGTCTATTCGTATTCCACGGTTGGGATTAGGGCCGATTGCGATCTCATGCTCTGGCGCATCTCCTATCGTCTGGAAGATTTCCAGGAGATGTCCTCTGAAATCTTTTCGACGGGCCTGGGGAAGTATCTGACTCCTTCGTACTCCTATCTGGCCATGACCAGCCGTTCAACCTACGTCAAGGAACATTCCCATGAAGACGGCCACGCCAGCCGACTGGAAATCATTCCGGCACAATACAAATATCTCTTTGTTTATCCCTTCACCAAGACACCCGACTGGTATCTCCTGCCCTTCGAGGAACGGCAGAAAATGATGGACGCCCATTTCGCGTACGGCCACAAATACCCCTCCGTCAAGGTCAACACGACATATTCGTTCGGGCTGGACGACCAGGAGTTCGTCGTCGCCTTCGAGACCAACAAACCGGGAGATTTCCTGGATCTCGTGATGGAAATGCGGGCCACCGCCGTTCGCAAGTACACCCTCAAAGACACGCCCATCTTCACGTGCGTCAAGGAGGAGCTTCCGACCATCGCGGACCTTCTGGACTCCGGCGCCCGCTCCTAGTATTCTCACACCGGCCCCGCGTCCGGGGTCGGCCGATGCAAGAAGACATCACGCTCCTGCAACGCGGAACGACGGCGTTCCATCTCCGTCGCGGATGGGAGGATATCGCCCAAGTCATCCCCCTTCCCGCCTTATGGAACCAGCATCGCGGAGAAGCACTGGCGTTTCCCGCGCAAAACGGGACCGTACGAGCCAAGCGTAAATGCCGCGGCGGCCTTCTCGCGCCCTTGCTTCCGGACCTTTATCCCCCATGGAGGGTCGATGCGCTGCTCGCCCGCTACTCGGAAGCCTACCGAAGAGGCTTGCCCTCGGCGCGGCTTGTGGGAGTGGTTTCAGAGCCGGCGGGTCCGCTCATCGTCCGCCTGGCCGTCATCACGGAGGAAATCGCGCCGGCCGAAACGCTCTCCCAGAGGCTCGCGTCGGGCCGTGCCTCCGAAAAAGACATGATCGCCCTCGGAGGGGAGGTCCGCTCGTTGCACCGCGCCGGATTCCTCCACGGCGACTTGAATACGATGAATGTGATCATGCCTTCCCAGGACCGCCCGACCCGACTCCTCGATCTCGACGACGCCCGGTATACCGCCGGCCCGGCTCCCTCCTCCGCCTCCGAAAAAGAAATCATCCGGCTCGCGCGCTCCATCGTGAAAGGGATGCACGCGTCGGACATTTCTTCCCCTGACCCTCTTGCGCGGAGCCTCTTCCGAGGCTATGCGGATGGCGCCGACGACCGGGTCGAAGCCCTTGCGAAGAAATTGGCCGCGACCGTTCGGTTCAGGCGGATCTTCTGGTAGGACGCCGCCCCCCCCCTTCGGGGGAAGGCCGCTCCGGCCGGGATGCGGCGCCGACGGCTCCGGTTCATTGAAGCATTGAGCACGGAAGGCGTTTGTGGTACGGGTACAGACAGCCATGTGGACACGCACGTTCCTCGTAATTCTGTGCCTGCTCACCCTCCCCCCGGCGTTCGCCGAAGAGCTTACCGTCGATCACATCGTCGAGCGAGCCAAGCAGAATGAATTTCCGGACAACATGAGCGCCACGATCAAGATGGTTCTCCGGGACAAGGAAGGCAACGAACGACTGCGCGAGTTCCAGATCAAGCGGCGGGGTCAAGGCGATGACGGCGATGCCGTGATCCGCTTTGTGGCCCCGCCCGAGGTCGAAGGCACCGCTTTTCTCATGAAGAAGGAGAAAGACAAGGACGCCGAGATCTACATGTTCATTCCCGAGTTGAAACGTACCCGGCGCATCGCCGGTGCCGAGAGCAATCGAAGTTTCGTGGGGAGCGACTTTTCCTATTCCGACATTCAACTCTCGCATTTTTCAAAGGGAACACATCGGAACCTCAGGTCGGAGGCCATCGATGGCGCCGACTGCCACGTGGTTGAATCTTCCATTCCGAAAACAGAGGACGAGCCCTACGACCGGATCGTCGCGTGGATCCGGAAGGACAATTTCCTCCCGGTCCAGGTTCTTTTCTACAGCGGTTCCGATCAGCCGAAGAAAAAGTTCACCATCCAGAAGTTTGAGAAGCAGGGGCAGACGCTGGTGGTCACCGATAGCACCATGCAAACGGTGCAGAAGGGACACACCACCCAGATGCAACTGCGCGATCTGAAGCTGGGCGCCCCTCTCAAGGATTCCGAGTTCACCCTGCGCGCGCTTGAGCGCGGGTAATGATCTCCGCGGAGCCTAAAGGCTCCGCAACGCAATTGGGAAACCGTCATCGACCCTTCCAGGCATCACACGCAGCCATCGGTTTCCGGCCGGCCGGCTTCCTGTTCATGGCCGTCCTCGGTTCGCTCGCGCTTCCCGTTACTGGAAGCGCCGTGGAGGCCCGGCTGAAAGGCTACGCGAAAACCGCACTATCGAGAGATCTTCGCGACGATTCCCCACGGGAGGACTACTCCCAGAACGCCGCAAAAGTCTTCGCCGAGGCGAAGCTCAATGCGGGCGAATCGTCCTCCCTCGTCCTTTCGGGGAAGCTGCGATACGACGTCTTTCTCTCGCGCCGGCTGGATCCCAAGACCGAAGGCGCGGTCGAGGCCGGCCTCCACGAGTTGTATGGCGACTTCTCCCGCGGCGACCTGGATGCGCGCATCGGCTACCAGACGATGACCTGGGCCGAGAACCTTTTGCTCAGCCCCATCGACACGTTGAATCCGCCCGACATCCGCACCCTTCTCGATCCGGATTCCGACGAACTCAAGCTTCCGCTCCTAGCGGCGAAACTCCAATACTACCCTCTGCCGGACCTCAAGCTTGAAGGGGTCTGGATCCCTTTTTTCCGCGAGGCTGGATTCGATCTCTTTGCGCGCGATCAGGCGATGCTGAAACACGAAACCATCACCGTCGAGGCACCCGGGGAGCTGTTGATCCTGGGCGACGACCCCCAGTCGATCTTCCGCGACCCCCAGCTGCAGCACCGCGCCAACAGCGTCTTCAAGGCCACCGACTTTCCGGAGGACGATCTTTCCGCAAGCGAGCTGGGCGCACGGGCGACCTTCTCGCTCGATCCTCTGAGCGCCGCCGCGTCCTACTTCTACACGCACGACGATCTCCCCGCCGTGGATGCGAATCCGGCCCTGGTCCGGTTCATCAAGGACGCCTTCATCAGCCAGACCGAACTCCTTCAGATCACCCAGATGGAGGACCCCTTCCGGATGACTTTTCCCCGCCACCATGAAGCGGGGATCTCGCTCAATGCCACCCTCCTCGACACCAACCTCGGGATGGACACGCTATACACCAGCCGGAGAGCCGTGTATGACCGGGACCTTGCACGATTCGATCGCGCGGATTTCACGTTCGGAGTGGGCGGCGATCGCGTGCTCTTCAGCAATCACGTGATGATCGGTCTGGAAGCCCTGGGCGTCTGGTTCCCCGACCTCCCGAAACAGAAACTGTCCGGCGCCGACCTGGTCCCCGTGGACCTTCTCCTGATCCGAAACCCCCTCTACACCGTGATCGGGTTGGCGCGCCTCATGCTTCTCGACGAGGACCTCACGATCGAGGCGCGCGCTCTGGCGCTGCCCTCCTTCGGCGAGTCGCTTTGGACGCCGAGGTGCGAGTATACCTTCTCCGACCAGTGGAAGGCTTTTGCCGCTGCCACCTATTTCGTCGGAAAACCGGGAAAGCTCCTGGGGGTGGGCGAGAACGACCCCCTCCCCGATCTCCACCCCATCGGGTATCTGAAGGAAAATTCCAATCTGATCCTCGGACTCAAGTACCTTTTCTGAACCTGACACTTTGAGGCGGCCGCCTCTTGTCGTCAGGTTCACAGAAGATCGAGGCGTGAGTAGAGGTTTCCTACATCCGCAATTCTTCGAGACGCTCCGCGAAACGGTCGAGATTGCGTCGCAGGCGGGTTTCCACGTCGTGCCCGAGGTCGATCAGGTTGTCCGCGAGGCGGACTCCGCGGGAGAGAATATCGATGGCCACGTGGATGGGCTCTGGAAGCAGATCCGCGGCTGCGCGGTCCCAGGAGAAACCGACCTCGCGTCCGAGCGCCCGGTCCTTGACGCGGCGCGAACCGGCGGATGGTTTTCGCTTTACCCCTTTATTCATCCCCTTCCCCCCTTTCGAACGGTCTACTCCATCTTACGCCGCCTTCTTCACTCTGTACATGGCCGCATCGGCCGCCCGGCAGAGGGACTCCTGGTCGTACGCGTCCACCCAGAAGACCGCCGTGCCGATGGAGGCGGACACGGGGATCCACTGGCCCTCCGGCGACCGAACGGAGCGGTCCCGCCCGATCATCCATCTGAATCGCTGCGCGTATTGGTCGGCTCCGGGCCTCCGCGTTTCCACGAGAATGACGGCAAACTCGTCTCCTCCGATGCGCGAGGGAAAATCGGCTCTCCTGCACGTCGCCTTCACGGCCTTCGCCACGGCCTGGATGTATCGATCCCCCGTGACGTGCCCAAACGTATCGTTGATCTGCTTCATGCCGTCCGCATCCACATAGGCGAGCGCCAGCGGCCGCCGGTACCGCCTGGAGCGTGCCACCTCCAGGGTCAGCGTTCGCCCAAATGCCCCTCGATTCCACAATCCCGTGAGCGGATCCATTTCAGAGGCGCGCCGCACTTCGTCCAGTTCCGCTTTCTCCCGCGCCGCCGCCATCACCCTTGCCGCGAGCTCCCTCGGATCGAACGGCTTGCTGACGTAGTCCACCGCCCCGCTCCCCAGTCCCTTGAGCCGGTTCTCCGTGGACGACAAAGCGGAGAGAAAGATCACCCTCGGATGGTCGGGAGTCGCCAGGATCTGCCGAAGCACCGTGTACCCATCCACATCGGGCAGCATGACGTCCAGCACAATGACGTCGAACTTGCCGTTTCGAATTTGTTCAAGCGCCGATCGGCCGTCTCTTGCCTCCCCCACCATCCAGCCCGACCCCTTGAGGCGTGTCACCACCGTCTGGAGGACGTCCGGATCATCGTCCACCACGAGGACCTTCCCGGACTGAACGTTTTTCACGTTCGTGCCTCCCCTGCCGCAACCGCTTCGACCCGGGGATCGGACCCCACGAGAGGCAGGACCAGCGCAAACCTCGCCCCTCCGATCTCATCCGACAAGTTCTCAGCCCACACCTTTCCCCCTTGGGCCTCCACGATCGCCCGGACGATGGACAGCCCCAAACCCGTGTGGGCTTTTTCTCCCGCTCCCTTCACCACGCCGAAGCGGTCGAAAATGCGGTCCATCGCATCCATCGGGATGCCCGGCCCATCGTCCTCCACGGCCAAGTGCGCCTCCTGCCCCACACTCTCCAGCCGTACCGTGACGCGACTTCGGGCGAATCGAATCGCGTTGTCCACGAGATTCGACACGACCTGCGCCATGCGGTCCGGATCGATTTCCGATACGACCGAGGCATCGGGCAGGCGCAAATCCAGCGCCATCCCCGACTTTCCGACGAGCGATTGCAGGTCTTCCACGGCCAGTCGCACGGAATCCCGCAGATCCGTCCTCCGCCGGCGGAATTCCATCCGGCCCGCATCCATCTTGGAAAGGTCCAGAAGATTGTCAATCAACCGGGCCAGCCGCTTGGAGTTCCGCAGGGCGACCTTGAGCGCGCTCTTCTGCTCCTCGCTCACCGGACCCAGGAACCCATCGAGAAGGTTCTCCGTAGATCCCTTGATGGCCGTCATCGGCGTCCGGAGTTCGTGCGAAACGGTGGATACAAACTCATCCTTGAGCCGGTCCACTTCCTGGAGCCGATCGTTGGCCGACCTCAGGTTCGCTCGAGCCCCATCCAGGTCCTCGATCAGGGACAGGAGGACATGCCGCACATCCTCCGCATCTTTGAGCCGCATCGCCCAGGATTCGGCGCCGTTGCCCGGCGCCTGCGGCTTCGCCAACACCATGGCCTGAGACTCGCCCTCGAGAAACCCGACGCCGCTGATCGTGATGTGCAGCGGCGGATGCAGCCCCGAGTTGCCCGGCCAATGGATTTCCATGTCTTCCGTTCCCCCGGCTTTCGCCACAAAGGCAATCCGCTCACGAATCCTCGGCATGGCCGGGAAATCCGATGGGAAAGCCGAGGGGAGATCCCCGATGGAGCTTCCGGAGTTCGGAACGGCAAAGAAGGATATCCACGCCCGATTGCACGTGATCCGCCCCTCTGATGCGGAGGCCAGGAGCATCGCCGAAGGCAATTCGTCGAAGACCTTCTCGTAGAAGTGGCGCAGGGGGCGTTCCAAGGCCAGATGGATCCGATCCATCAAACGTTTCAGATGAACCGGTTTCTCCAGCACGAAATCCGCGCCACCGGGGTTGACGCCGGGAGATCCCGTCAGGACCCCCACGGGACATCCGAAATCCAGGCAGAGTTTCCCGACCCACCCCGGGTCCGTCCGTCCCTCAAACACCGTTTCCGTGAGAACCACATCGAAACGTTCCCCCTCCGGATCCGGAAGCTCCTCCGGGCGCCTGATCTTCATGACTTCGAACCCGTTTGATTCGAGGAGGATTTCCACCAGGGACGCAAGATCCGCATCCGGCTCCACGTGGAGCGCCCGCCGCCGGGGCAGCGTGGCCAACGCCTCGTCCACCGAGGCGTGCGCCGGCAGGATGTGGTCCATCTGCATGGCCGCGATCAGCTTCCGCAGGTGGCCCGGTCCCGCCACGAGTTTGAAATGATGAACGTGCGTTCCCCATTGCGAACGGTGCGCCTTCTTCAGCTCCAGGAGCAGCCCGACCACGTCCCAGTCGATGCTCCTGAGGGCGGAGAGATCCAGGATGATGAATTTCGATTCCTTGACCGCCGCGTGGAGCTGGGCGCGCACTTCGGTTCCGGCCATGAGATCCGTATCGGTCGCCGGCGTGACGACCATGGCGCGATCCCGCTTCTCCACCGCGATGCCCGCCGTCATGTGCTCGGCCTCAACTTTGCCAATCGGCGTTCCAGCTCCCGCCGGGTTTCATCGGACAAACCGGGAGTCTGCACCCCGAGCCGACGCTCGTATTCGGCGATGCGCGATTTGAGCATGATGATCGCGTTCTCCCGTTCGAGGAAAAACTTTTGCAGGCGTTCCATTTCACCGAGGCGGAGTTGGAGGGCCATTCTCACCTCCACCAGCTCGCTGATATCCGTCACCACCAGCAGGCACGCTTCGTACTTTCCCAGCTCGGTGTGGACGGCGCTGCCGGAGACCAGAACGGACCGCCCTCTCGCCCCGTTCCCCACGGGATTCCTAAGCCGTCCCTCGAAATTCACCGGCCCTGCCAACGGGGAATCCGCCACCTCCTGGCGGAAGGCCTGAACCCGCTTTCCCGTCGGCGCATCAAACAGATCGGCCACGTTCCGGCCCAGCAGATCGCCCGTGGAGACGCCCAGCATCCTCCCCGCGGCCTCGTTGGCGAAAGTGACGATCCCGAATACATCCACGAGCACGCACCCTTCGTTCATCGTGGCCAGAAGAGCGGCATGGACCCGTTGACTCGCCTCTCCGACATATCTCGCCTGGATCCCCTTTCGCCGGTCCGTCCGCGGCGCGTCCTGCCGCGCGCCCAACGTGTCCGTCACTACGGCCAGAAGTTCCTCCCTCATGCGGTCCTTCAGCAGATATCGTTCGGCCCCCTTCTTGAGCACGGACACTTCGAGGACCTCGTCTTCGCGCCCCGTCAGGATGATGACCGGCGTGGCGGGATGGTCCCTTCTCAGATCATCCAGGAGCCGAAGACTGTTCGAATCCGGCAGGCCGTGATCCAGCAGAATCAGGTCGAACCGTTCCGCCGCCAACCGTTCCCGCGCCGCTTGGGCATCTGGAGCCCACGCCACCGGATATTGGGCCACCGGGAGGAACTCCCGCGCGAGACGGACATCATCCTCGTTGTCTTCCACGTACAGAATCCAGGACCGCGCGGCAGGCATCACGCTCCCCCCATCACCGTCTGGCCCGCCATGAAGGGAAGCCAGAACGAGAGCTTCCGGACGGTCGATTGGAACTCTTCGAAGCGCGCGGGTTTCGTCACGTACAGGCACGCCCCCCGCTCATACGATTGCCGGATGTCCTCCTCCCGATCGCTGGTGCTGAAAATAACCACCGGGAGATCCCAGAGTCGCGGATTGGTCTTGATGCGATGCAGAACGTCCAGCCCATCCCGACGGGGTAGATGGAGGTCCAGCACGACCAACGACGGGCGCCTTGCCTGCGCGTAGACGCCTTCCTTCAAGAGATAACTCATCGCTTCATCCCCATCCTTGATGAACCGGCAGGACGCCTCCCATCGTGCCCCCGCGAGGGCTTCGCGAAACAGAAGGACATCGTCGTCGTTGTCCTCAACGATGAGAATCTCACCCCCGGTCTCCTCGCCCGTGCCGGCCGCCTTCAGGGCGGCGCCATCCCTCAGATGCAAACGCAGAGCCTCGCGGAGCACGGCCGGGCTGAGCGGTTTCATGAGATAAGCATCGGCCCCCATCTCGATCCCCTGCTCCACCCAGCGAGAGTCCGACAAACCGGTCAGGACCAGCTTCGGCAAGCGGCTCAATTCCGGGTCTTTCCGCATGTACTGGAGCACCTCAAATCCCGTGACTTTCGGGAGTCCGAGATCGAGAAGCACGAGGTCGGGCGTCGGCGCTTCCTTGTACTTGCCATGCTTCATGAGAAATCGCAGGGCCTCCAGACCGTCCCGCGCGATGTGCAGGGACACCGTCAGCCGGCTGTCCGCCAACATCTCTTTGAGGCAGACGACATCGTCTTCGTTGTCTTCCGCCAGCAACACGTGAAGCCCTTCATTCCGCACTAATCACCTCCATTTGATGCAAATGTGACCACGAACTCCGAACCGCCTCCAGCCCGGGGTTGCACCCAGGCCGAACCTCCATGGCGCCGGGCGATCTCGCGCACGATGGCCAGACCCGCGCCGGTGCCGTCGATTTCCCGGCCCACGCCCCGTTGAAAGAGTTGAAAGATGCGGTCCATCTGCTCAGCCGGCACTCCGGGGCCGCGGTCGCGGACCACGACTCCTATGGACCCGGCGCCGCCGTTCGTGCCCGCGTAACCCGCCACTTCGATGTCCGGAGACACCCCGCTGACCGTGAACTTCAGGGCGTTCTCGACCAGGTTGTAGAGCGCCTCGACGGCCCAGGCTTTTTCCACGCGCAGCCGCGGCAAATCGTCGGCAATACGGACGCGGGCCTTCGTCTGCCGGATCCGCATATCCAGCCGGCTGATGGCTTCCGAAACCACGAGCCGGGCGTCCACTTCCTCCATCGATGCTTCCATCCGGCGGACCCTCGACAGCACAAGGATATCGTTGAGCAGCTCGCTCATCCGGCCCGCGCCCCGGACCACCCGATTCAAGAAATCCTTTCCTTTCTCATCCACCTCCGAACCGTACCGATCGCGGACGAGTCTCGAAAAGTTCTCGATCGCCCGGAGCGGTTCCTTGAGGTCGTGAGAAATCACATACAGGAGCGTCTCGAGATCGCGGTTCACCTGCGAGAGTTCGTTTGTCCGCTCCTCCACCCGCTCCTCCAGTTCGTCATGAGCGGCCTTGAGTTTCAGATGCGCCTTGGCCAGGGCCTGCTCGATCTGCATCCGCTCCGTGATGTCATGACAGATAACCACGGCGTGGCTCACGTTTCCCCGCCCATCGAAATAGGGGTGATAGGACACGTCGAAACTCCGGATGCCCAGCGCCGGGAACGGGAAAGACGCCTCATAGGTCACTTCATTCCCCGCAAAGCAGGTGTCGAACTTCGGCTTCAGCGTCGTTTCAAAAAGCTCCCTGCCCCACACGTCCTCCGCCGTCCGCCCCACAATCTCCTCGCGCCGCCTGCCGTGGGCAAAGCAATACGCGTCGTTCACCGCTTCATACGTGTAGCTTCGGTCCACCAGGGTCATGAAGGTCTCGCTGGTGTTGACGATGAATTCGTATTTCTGGCGGGCGTCCTCCAGATGCTTGCGCGCGGTGATGTCCCGAATGATCGCCGTGAATGCCTTGGGGTCGCCTCGTTCATCTCGAACGAGCGAAGCGTCCAATTCGGCGGAGTACCGGGATCCGTCCTGACGGAGCAGGGTGTATTCGCGATTGCGGACGACTCCCGTCTGGAGCGTCACCATCATGCCCTCGCGGGCCGACAGGTGGTCTTCGGGCGCGATCAGGTCGAAGGCGTTCTTCCCCAGTAATGCCTCGGGTCGGTCGAATCCGCCATTCACGGCGGCCTGACGGTTGGAGAGAATGATCTTCGGCTCAAGGTCGGTCATGACGATGGCGTCCGGGCACGTCTCGATGATGCTGCGGAACCGTTGTTCGCTCTCGCGGAGCGCTTCCAAGGCAGACTGCCGTTCCGCCGCATAGCGGACCGCCCTTTGGAGGAGTCCCGGAGTCAAATCGGTCTTGACGAGGTAGTCCTGCGCGCCTTCGTGGACGGCCTGCACCGCCAGTTGGTCGTCCTGCACTCCCGTCAGCACGATGATCGGGACATGCGGTACCACGGAACGCAGTTTCAGAAATGTCGGAAGGCCCTGGCTGTCGGGCAGCGTGAGGTCGAGCAGAATGACGTCGATTCCTCCCTCCGCGGCGCGCCGGATCCCCTTCATGAGCGATTCGGCCCAGGCCCACTCGAACGGAGGCGTGCCCGTGGAACGATCGGCATATTGGGAGGCGAACGTATCCCGGATCCAACGCGCATCCGCCTCGCTGTCTTCGATCAGGAGAATCCGGACGGTCTTCTGGTCCACGTTCGCGCTCCTCAATTTTGCTTCGCGTGGGCCTCGGCAGGCACCGCGGCCGCGAGTCCCCAATAGAGGGCCACCTGTTTCATGACCCGCACGAAGTTCTTGTATCGATACGGCTTGGTGATAAACGTGCTCGCCCCTTCGGAGTAGGAGCGGACCACGTCCTCCTCGCGATCACTGGACGTCAGGATTAAAACGGGGATGGACCTGAGGTCCGGGTCGGCCTTGAGTTCCCGGAGAACTTCGAAGCCGTCCATTTTCGGCATGTTGATATCCAGCAGAAGGAGATTGGGACGAGGCGCTCCCCGGAACCGGCCATCGCGCCGGAGATAGGACATCGTTTCTTCTCCGTCGCGCACGACGTCGAGAAGGTGCGCCAGGCGAGTGGCCTGGAATGCCTCCCGGACTATGAGCGCGTCGTCCTCGTTGTCCTCCACGAGAAGAACTCGGACCGCGGGGCTATACATTCGGACCTCCTTTGCTCCGCCCTCCGAAACCTTCCTTCGACTCCGACAAATCCCCCGTGCCACCTGCCGCCGCCTCGATGGCATGGCGAGGGAGCACTCGATCGAGAAGCTCCCCCAGCGCCTCGGGTTCGAACGGCTTGAAAAAAACATCCATGGCGCCCGCCGATTTGAGCGCCTCCACGTCCCGCCGCTCGCGATAGGCCGTGAGGCCCACCACCCGCGAGGATGCGGTCGCCGGATCGGCCCGCAGCATCCTGCACACCTCGATGCCGTCCATTCCGGGCATCCGGATATCCAGGAGAATCAGCGCCGGTGCCGTCGAGCGGACAAGAACTCCGGCCTTGAAGCCGCTGTCGGCCGCAAGCACCTTCAGGTCCGGACGCATGCCCCGGATCCGAACGGCGAGCGTTTCAAGCACATCCGGCTCGTCGTCGATCACCAGCACCGTCCGACTGGAAACCGGGATCTCACCCAGCAGCGGCAATCCTTTCGCGTGGGCCATTTCAACCAAGTCCCGCATCTGGATTCGCCGATGCCCACCCAAGGTTCTGTGGGCGGGGATATCGCCGGAATCGATCCATCGCTGAACTGTAGACAATCCGACGCCAAGGAGTTGTGCCGCGTGGCGAGTTCCTATAAGGGATTCTTTTCCATCACGTGTGGACAGACCCCCGTTGCCCATGTTTGAATCTCTCATTTAGCCCCTTGCCTCATCTAACCCCCTTGGCCTGTTGGTTTGGCCAAGATGACTGTCTTGAACGATTCTAGGCTTGTGGACTGCGCGTGTCAAGGTAGGACAGATGCCCAGGCATGTATTGTAACATATTATTAATAGTACGTAATATTTACTCGGTAGGCGCGGGCTTCAGCCCGCGTCCGGAACGCAGCCTGAAGGCTGCGGCTACCAGGATTGGAGTTCCGTCATTCCGGCGAAGGCCGGAATCCAGAGTGGCCATGAGGCCTGGACCCCGGCCGGAGTTCACCCCGTAGCTTCATACGGGGCCGGGGTGACAAGCAAACAGAGATTTCTCTTTCGGACACACCTCCTTCGTCACAATCTGATTCCGGTCAATGTTCCCCGCTGAATCTCTGGCACAGTGGCAATTCGATGCCCGAACGGTCAGAAGACTCACCAAGACCGCCAAGTCGCAGCGCCGTCATGGCGGAGGCCCGAAATCGGAATCAGAAAATCGCCGCCGTGATGCCGTATCACTACCCGAGAGCTCTCCTGCGCGCCCACGGAATCCACCCGATCGAAGTGTGGGGGCCGCCCGGCGTCGATTCCTCAGCCGGCAATCAACATTTTCAGGCCTATACCTGCGCGCTCGTTCGCCAGGCGGCGTCCTTCCTCATCGGCCAGGGACCGGGCATGATCGATCTTGTCCTCATCCCCCACAACTGCGATGCCCTCCAGGGCATGGGATCGGTCCTTCGTGATTTCGCGGGACTGCCCTCTCCCGTCCTCACCGTCTACCTCCCGAAGGGACGGCGCGAGGCCGACCTTCAGTATCTTTCCAAGGAACTCCGTCGTCTCGCTACGGTCCTGGGGGAAATCTCCGGCCGTTCGCCCTCGGACACCGAACTCTGCGAGGCCATCGCCATCGAGTCGGCCGCTGACGAGGTTTTTTCCGACGCCTGTCTCCATCGTCGTCGCTATCCGGTGAGCGATCGCACGTTTTACCAAGCCCTCCGATCGCGCGAGTACCTTCCACCCGGCCAGTTTGTGGAATTCTTCCGATCTCTGCCCGCGAACCCCCAGGATGGAGATCCCGTCCCCTCCAGAGTCAAACTCCTCCTCAGCGGCATTGTTCCGGAACCGATGGACCTCTTCGACAGGCTGAATGAAATGGGCGCCGAGGTGGTATCGGATGACCTCGCCTGTGGAAGCCGGCGCCTCTACCGCACTCCTCATAACGGACCCCAGGATCCGTACGACCTGATGGCCGCGACGCTCATGGGCGTCCCACCCGATCCCATTTCCGGAGCCCCGATCCCGGACCGCATCGAATACCTGCTCGCCCGCGTTCGCGAAAGCGGCGCCCGCGGCGTGCTGGTGTACGACGTCAAATTCTGCGAACCGGAGCTGTTCGATCTCCCGCAGGTGCGCGACGCCCTCACGTCCGCCGGGTTTCCCTTCTTGTATGTGGAGCACGAGTTGGGCGCCACCCTTTCCGGCCAGGCCCTGACTCGAATGGAAGCCTTCGTGGAGATGCTCCGATGAACCCACCACCCCCTCCCCCGTCTCAGATCTCAAATATCGAACCTCGGAAAAGTGGCGGCCTGAGCCTGATCTCGGTCGCCTCCTACGTGTTCAACTATCAACTCGTGGGAAAACCATTCCTCGCGTATCAACGGCATCAGGATGAGCGCAAACTCAAGGCCCTGAAACAGAAACCCCAACAGCTCCTGGCCCCGCCGCTCGTACGCACCGCACGCATGAAAGAGATGATGTCCAGACACTACCTCCAGGCGCGATACGCAAACGGCGTTCGGAAAGTCGCCTGGGTCACTTCGGGAGCGCCCGTGGAAATTCTCCAGGCGCTCGGATTCGTCCTCATCTATCCCGAAAACCACGCCGCGTTGTGCGGCGCCCGGAAGAAAGCGGAGGAGATTTGCACGGAGGCCGAAAACGCAGGGTACTCACGCGACCTCTGCTCCTATGCCCGGACCGATCTCGGCACCCTGCTTTCCGGCAAAACCATTGTCGGCCGGCTGCCGAGACCGGACCTCCTCCTCTGCTGCAACAACATCTGTCAGACCGTGCATCTGTGGTACCGGGTACTGGCCTCTCGGATGAAGGTTCCCCTCGTCCTCATCGACACTCCTTTTCTCTACGAACCCGCCCAGCCCCACCAGATCGAATTCGTGAAGCGCCAGATCGAGGAGATGATCCCCGTGGCCGAGCGCGTGGCGGGGAAATCCCTCTCGATGGCCCGCCTCAAAGAGGTGGCCCGGTACAGCAAGGATGCCGCCGAGTTGTGGCTGGAGATTCTCAACCGGGGCCGCCAGAAGCCCTCTCCCATCACGGCGTTCGACGGATTCACGAACATGGGGCCCATCGTCGATCTGCGCGGAGAGGCCGAGACGGTCGAATTTTATCGGAGCCTGCTTGAGGAAATCGACGAGCGGATCGCCGCCGGCATTCCCGCCGTCAAAGGCGAAAAATATCGGGTCCTTTGGGACAACCTCCCCATCTGGTATCGAATGGGATGGCTCTCCAAGACGCTCGGCAAGCAGGGCATCAACCTCGTGGCCTCCGACTACACCTATGCCTGGGGTGAACTCGCGCCCATGATGGACGTGGAAAAACCTCTGGACACGGCGGCCCGCGTCTATCTCCATCCGATTCTCAATCGGTCGACGGGGGACAAACTCCGCTCGATGAAACGGATGGTCAAGGATTTCGACCTCCACGGGGTGATCCTTCACTCCGACCGGTCCTGCAAACCCTATTCCCTGGGCCAGATCGACCAGCGCGACCGCCTCACCAAGGATCTCGGTCTTGCGGCCGTTCTCCTCGAAGCCGACCACAATGATCCCCGCGCTTTCTCCGAGGAACAGGCGCTCGGCCGCATCGAAGCTTTCGCGGAGATGCTGCACTGATCTCGGCCGGCATCGCCGCGGTCGGAATCGATTCCGGATCCACTACCTGCAAACTCGTGGCGGTGGATTCCACGGGCGCCATCGTCGGGTCCCGGCTGGAAACGGCTCTCCCACGGATCGAGGATCAGACGTCCGATCTTCTCGATGCCATGGCGGCCTCCCTCCACTTCGAAGTCGCCTCCATTCCCGTCGTCGCCACCGGCTACGGCCGGAAACTCGTCCGCCGGGCGTCGCGCCAGGTCACTGAAATCACGTGCCACGCGCGCGGGGTCTTTGAATTGCTCAAGCACGAGGGCACCCTGGTGGACGTCGGTGGACAGGACAGCAAGGTCATCGTCATCGGTCCGCAGGGGCGCGTCATCGATTTTACGATGAACGACAAGTGCGCGGCCGGAACGGGGCGATTCTTGGAACACACGGCCGCAAGACTCGGCGTGAACCTCGAGGAAATCGGCCCACGTGCCTTGGGGGCGCCTCGCGAAGAAGCCATCACCAGCACGTGCACCGTGTTCGCGGAGTCGGAGATCATCTCTCTCCTGGCCCACAACGTGGAAATTGGACCGATTCTCAAAGGGCTTCACCGTTCTCTCGTCAGCCGCGTGAGCGCCATGGTTCGCGCGGTCGGGATTCGGCCTCCACTCATGCTTTCAGGGGGAGTCGCCCGAAACGACGCCTTTCGTGTAATGCTCGGCGACACTCTCGAACAGCCGGTCCAGCTCCCGGATGAGCCGCAGCTCATGGGGGCCTTCGGCGCCGCCCTGCTCGGCTTGAGTTTTTCTGCCGTAGGCGCAGGCTTCAGCCTGCGAGAATGAGCGCGGCCTGAAGGCCGCGGCTACCCGTGACAAATGGGGACATTCTGCTTTTCCGGGTATATGATCGCTCCATGACCCCCGCTGTAAATCTCGACGCGTACCTCAGCGGTACGTTTTACATCGACACGGATCACCCGCAAGTCCGCGCATTCGCCATGGACACCGTCGCCGGAATCCAATCCGTTTCCGAGAGGGCGGTGAAACTTTTCTACGCCGTCCGCGATTCCATCCGCTACGACCCCTACTCGCTTCGGCCCAACCCCGAGTGTTTCAAAGCCAGCACCGTGCTCGAGGCCGGGGCGTCCTTCTGCGTCCCCAAGGCCGTCCTCCTCGCCGCCGCCGCCCGTGTCGTCGGCATTCCGGCCCGGCTCGGGTTCGCCGATGTGCGGAATCACCTGGCCACAAAGAAACTTCTGGACCGCCTCGGCTCGGACCTCTTCATCTTTCACGGCTTCACCGAACTGTTTCTTGCCGACCGCTGGGTCAAGGCCACGCCCACGTTCAATCTCGCTCTTTGCGAGAAGTTCGGCGTGAAGGCACTCGACTTCGACGGCGCACATGACTCCCTCTTCCACGCCTTCGACAAGGAGGGCAAGAAGTTCATGGAATACGTGCGGTACCGCGGTTCGTACGCGGACGTGCCCTTGGACGAAATGTTCGCTGAATTCCAGCGGGCCTACCCCGGCTTTGCGGAACGCTTCCTTGCGCAGCAAGGCGCCGCTCGCGACTTCGATTTCGAGAAAGAAATCGACCGGTAGCCGGCCGGTCACTCCCCCGTAAAAACAGCCTTCCGCTTCTGGATGAAAGCCGAGACCCCTTCGACGACATCTTTCGACGCGTAAAGCCGTTCGACCTCCTCGCGCTCCATGGCCGTCGAATTTGCCAGTGGAAGCAGGACACCGTCCGACACGACTTTCAACACCGAGCGGACCGCCCGTGGAGGCAAAGACGCAAGATGCTCGGCGAATTCCATGGTCTTGGCCTTGAACTCAGCCGCCTCGAATATGGCCGTGGCAAGGCCCCACTCCAGCGCCTCCGCAGCCGCTATCGGCCTGGCCCTTACCAGCGCATCGAGGGCGCGGGGCCGCCCCACCAGTCGAGGCAGAATGGAAGTTCCACCCCACGCCGGAAACAATCCCAGGTCCATTTCCTTCCACCACAGCGAGGCCGTGGATGCCATGATTCGGAAGTGACAGGCCACGGCCAATTCGGCGGATCCCCCGATCGCGGTTCCGTTCAAGGCGGCCACGATCGGCTTGGGGAAATGGAACATCGATTCGATCAGGGCGTGGCGGTTCCGAATCATCTCCAAGGTGCGGCCTTCCGCGGCAATTTGCGGCCATTCCTTGATGTTGGCCCCGACGCTGAAATACTCCATCCCCGAGCTGGCCAGCACGACACATCGGATCCCCTTGTCCTCCCGAGCCTTCCTGAGGGACGTGTCCAGCGCGTCCATCACGGCCTCGGACAGGGGATTGCGAGGCGGGTTGTTCAAGGTCAGCACGAGCGCCTTCCCGTCGCATTCCCGATGTTGGGCAATGAGAGGTCGATCCGTCATCGGTCTAACCTAGTGCGGTTTGGCATCTATCAGCACCATCGATCTCTCCCAGGGATCCGTCGGAGAAGCGGAGAGGGTGGGATCCTGAAACGGCAATCCTGCCGTTTCCCAGCATCCCTGTGGAGGTCGCACATCCAGTGCTCCCTGAAGATCTCTCCGCTTGACTTCGCGGACTTGTCAATCGGAGAGGGTGGGATTCGAACCCACGGTACCACGAGGGCACACTCGCTTTCGAGGCGAGCCGTTTCAACCGCTCACGCACCTCTCCAAATGTGCGCCTGACGGCGCGAGGCCATCCTGGCCTCGATGGTGCGCGACCGCACCGTCCTGGCTGGTCACGCACCTCTCCGACCGAACATGGATCGTGAATTGTGAATCGTGAATCGTCAAGAGGCGGCCGCTTCACTCGAACGCCGGAATGCCGGTGAGCTCCTGACCGACGATCAACGTGTGGATGTTGTGCGTCCCCTCGTACGTTTTCACCGTTTCGAGGTTCATCAGATGCCTGATGGTTTGGTACTCGTCGAGGATACCGTTCGCTCCGAGGATGTCCCGCGCCATGCGGGCCACGTCCAGCGCGATATTCACGTTGTTCATCTTGGCCAGCGACACATGCACGGGCCGGGAAACCCCATCCGCTCGCAATTGGGCCAGGCGTCTCAGGAGGAGCTCGGCCTTCGTGATCTCGTTGGCCATCCAGACGAGTTTTTCCTGAATGAGCTGGTGCCCCGCGATTGGCTTCGAGAATTGAATACGGGTCTTGGCATAACCGAGGGCCTCCTCGAAACAGGCCTTGGCGGCCCCGATGGCGCCCCAGGCGATTCCATAGCGGGCCTGGTTCAAGCAACTCAGCGCCGACTTCAGTCCCTCGGACTTCGGCAAGATCGCCTCCTCCGGCACGCGGACGTCATCCAGCGCCAATTCCGATGTCACGGACGCCCGCATCGAGAACTTCCCGTGCATGTCGCGCGCCGTGAAGCCCGGCGTCCCTCTGTCCACGAGAAATCCCCGGATGCTCTCTTGTGACTTGTCTATCTTGGCCCACACGACGGCCACGTCGGCCAGCGTGCCGTTCGTGATCCACATCTTCGCCCCATTCAGGAGAAAACCCCCGGAGGTCTTTCTTGCCGTCGTCCTCATCCCGGCGGGGTTCGACCCGAAATCCGGCTCGGTGAGGCCGAAGCACGCGAATTTCTCCGCACGCGCCAGACGGGGAAGCCAGGCCGTCTTCTGTTCCTCGGAACCGAACTGGTGGATGGCCGTCATGCACAGTGAGCTCTGCACCGAGACGAAGCTCCGCAGTCCCGAGTCACCCCGCTCCAGCTCCTGCATCATGAGACCGTAGGCCAGCGGACCGAAGCCCGGGCAGCCATATCCTTTCAAGTGCGCGCCGAAAATCCCCAACTCCGCCATCTGGGGTGCGACCGACATGGGAAAAGTGCCTGCACGATGATGGTCCCGAACGATCGGCATGAAATCCCGCTTCACGAATTCGCGAACGGCATCCCGAACCGATCGCTCTTCCGGCGTACCCAGATCATCCAGGCGATAGAGATCCAGCGGATTTTCCATTCGCCCTCTCCTACTCCTTCGGCGTGTACCATTCAACCAGGCGTGAAGGGCTCAACTCGTCGACCTCACCCCCGATGAGAACCACCTCCCCGTTGGGAAGGATGTCTACGGTGTGACCGATTCTCCTGGCCTGGGAAAGGACATTGAACGAGAAAGAGACTTCGCGGGTTTCCGGCGTGAAATACATCCAATCCAACAGTCGGACCTCGCCCTTGAATCCCAGGTCGTATCCCGTGCCGCCGGCCAACAGGATCCGCCCATCCCTGAGCTCCACGACCTTCATCCCCCCTCGGGCCGCGGCCTTGACATCCCGATCTCCGATGCGCTGCGGAATGAGGATTCGTTCAAATCCCGAGATTCCCCTCGACGCAGGGTCAAACGCGACGAGATCGAGGTAGTTGACCGAGGCCACCTTCCCGGTATCTTTCCCGGCTTCGTCCAGCTCCCGCCTGAAGCCGCCGATCAGGGCCAGACGTTCGATGGACGGCAGGTATACGGCCGCCATCCCGGAACGCCCCACCCAAGTGCTCTGTCCGTCCGACGGAATCATGGCAGCCGCCTCAAAGCGGCGCCGATCGGGATAGTAGATCTCGACACAGTCGGCCGGTCCGCCATCACTCGTCACCCCGCCCGCCAGAACGACCACATCCATCCCAGGAATGTACGTGGCCGTGTGGCCGGCACGCGGGCAGACCATGGCTCCCTCGCGCAGAGCCGTATCGGACATCGCGTCCACATCGATCAGTTCGGCTCCGGCCGACATTTCACCCGTCTTCTCATTCGGGAACGGCATGACCTTGCCGGGCAATCGCGCCCTCCCCTCACCCCCGAATCCGCCGGCCACCAAGATCGTTCCGTCGCCCAGAAGCGTCGCGGTGTGTTGTCGACGCCCAAACGTCAGCTTGGGCCCCTGCCCCAGTCGCGCCAACGTCTGCCGGGGATCGAAAATCTCAACGTCGTCGCGCAACTCGCCGTCTTCGGCATTCGCCTGAGAAGGCTGTTTGTTCGCACCGCCGATGAGGACCACTCGACTGTCCTGATTCACGGTGGCCGTGTGTTGAGAGCGCGCGTTGGGCGAGAATCCAAACCGCGGCTGGAGCGCAACAAGTTCAAGCGAATGCGCATCCAGCAATTCATACAAACCCACCGAGCGCTTCGCCGTGCCACCCCCCAAGGACTCCGCGATCTCCCCCCCCGTCACGAGCAAGTCCCCGCTCGGAAGGACGGCCGTGGCATGATGGGCGCGCGCCGAGCTGATCTCGGCAAACGGCGAAAAGCCCTCCACATCCCCCAGAAACAGCGTCACCACCATGGAGGTATCCCCCCTTGCAGCCCCGAGATCGATCGGCCCCGCCTTGCCTCTCCGGGTTTCGCCCGCCACCGTTTCCCCCTCCAGAACGATGTAGGCGTTGGAGATCGGGCCCACGTTGCCCAATTCGTACTCATCCAGTCTGCTGAAGGTCCGTTCCTTCACCACTCGGCCGTCCCGCTCCACTCGCACCGTAAGCTGCCGCACTCCGGCCAGCGGGCGGGCATACTGGGCCGGAGGCTGCGCGAGTTGGATGAATACCGTGCCGACGTTTTCCGGGCATCCGGCACCGACCGCCAAGACCGGCAGCATCACCGACAAGAGGCGAATTCCGAGCTTCATCCGAAATCCCTTGAACTGTTGCGGGGGTATTGTACAATAACCTGCGCGATGGCGTTACCCGATATCACAATCCGCATCTTGGTTGTAGACGATTTCCAGCCCATGAGGAAGATCATCCGCAACCTTCTCAAACAGATCGGCTATGAGAACGTCTCCGAGGCCGTGGACGGCATCAATGCCTTGGAGACGCTGAAGGCACAGACCTTCGACCTTGTGGTTTCCGACTGGAACATGCCTCGCATGACGGGGTTGGAGATGCTGAAGGCCATCCGGGCCGACGATCAACTTCGAGCGCTTCCCGTTCTAATGGTGACGGCTGAAAACGAAATGGAAAAAGTGAAGGACGCTATCGAAGCCGGCGTGAACTACTACATCGTCAAGCCTTTCACGGCCAAAACTCTCTTGGAGAGACTCGGTCAAGTCTTCACCAAGCCCGCACCCGCCGGCGCCAAGCCCCCGGGCGCCTCGTAGGCGCTCCCTCCCCCGCGTGGGGATGACGATCCCGCATTCGTGGACGACGACCTAAAAGAAATTGCCGCGGACTTCATCCGCGAGTCCAACGATCTCCTCGGAGCTCTCGATCAGGATTTTGTCGAACTCGAGAAAACCCCGGATGACTCCGAGCTGATCAACCGGATTTTCCGCGGCTTCCACACGGTCAAGGGAGGAGCCAGCTTCCTCGGCTTCCAGCGATTGGTAGATCTCTGCCAGCACGCGGAAAGCCTCATGAGCAAGGCCCGCAACAAAGACCTGCGCATGACACCGGGAATCATCGACGTCGTTTTCCAAGCCCTCGATCTGGCCAAGGCGTGCCTGAAGACCATTGAGGAAGGAAACCCCGACGCCGTGGAAGTGGAGGCCCTCATCCAACAATTGGACGCGGCGGCCCAGTCCAAGCCGGCCGCGGCGCCGGCGGCTCAACCTCCGACGCCTCCCCCCCCCCAACCACCGCCGTCCCCTCTGCGCCGGCCGCCGCGCCCTCCGTCACTGCCGCGCCGCCGAGCTCCCCGGCGGCGGCCGACGCCCCATCGACGCCCGCTCCGTCCACCCGGATCGAATCGGCGACGACCGCTCCACCCTCGGCCCCCCCCCCGTCGGCCGTCGCGGATCAGGCGGCCATGGCTCCCGCGCCCACCCCCCACCTCCCCGCCGATCGCGAGGCGAAGAAGAAGATGCTCGGCGAAATCCTCATCGATCTTGGAATCATTACGGACAAGGAACTTCATGACGTCCTGGAGGAACAGCGCGGACATCCGGAACCGCCCCGCCTGGGCGACCTCCTCGTCAAGAGAGGCCTCGCGACGCAGAACGATATTCATGAAGCCATCAAGGTCCAGCAAGCCGCGCACAAACCGGAGGTGGCCAAAGAGGTCGAAACGACCATTCGGATCGACGTCGAGCGACTCGATGAGATCATGAACCTCGTGGGCGAACTGGTGCTCAGCCGCAACCGGCTGATGAAACTTTCAAGCGATTTGGAATCCCGCCTGGCCGAGGACGAGCGCTACGAATCGCTCGTCGAGACCGTTTCCCATCTCAACATCATCACCACCAACCTCCAGATGGGCGTCATGAAGACGCGGATGCAGCCCGTCCGCCGCCTCCTGAACAAGTTCCCCCGGATGGTCCGAGATATCGCCAAGAAACGCGGCAAAGAAATCGAGTTCGTCGTCGAGGGCGAGGAGACCGAGCTGGACAAATCGGTGCTCGACGAGATCGGCGATCCCCTCATCCACCTGGTGCGCAACTCCATCGACCACGGCATCGAGGAGCCCGACGTTCGCGTCCGAAACTCCAAACCTCCGAAGGGCCGCGTGACGTTGAGAGCGTTCCACGAGGGGAACCGCATTGGAATCTCCATCTCGGACGACGGGCGTGGGATGGACATCGCGCGCATCAAGCAAAAGGCCCTGGAGACCGGCAAAGTCACGACGGACGACCTGGAGAGGATGACCCGCGACGAGATCTTGAATCTCATCTTCCTCCCCGGCTTCAGCACGGCCAAGCAGGTCGACGACGTGTCCGGCCGCGGCGTGGGCATGGATGTGGTGAGAAACAACGTATCCAAACTGAACGGCACGATCGAGATCAACACGGAGGAAGACAAAGGGTCCACCATCACCCTCCGGCTGCCCCTCACCATCGCGATCATCCAAACCCTTCTCGTGCGCGAGTGCGGGCAGGTGTTTGCGCTCCCCCTGACCTCCGTCTTGGAGATCGCCAAGCTTCGCGCCGAGGAAATCCGACTGGTCAACCGGCGCCGGGTGCTCAACCTGCGAAACCACATTCTTCCCCTCTCCAGCGTCGGAGAAAAATTTGGCTTGCATGGCGCGCGTTCTCTGGAAGAATGCGCCTACGTGATTGTCCTCGGCATAGCGGAAAAACGGGTAGGTCTCGCCGTCGGCGAGCTCCTGGGCGGCGAGGAAATCACCATCAAATCGGTGGGCAAAGTCATGACGGACGTGCGAGGAATCGCAGGGGCAAGCATTACGGGGGACGGACAGATCGTCCTGGTTGCGGATCTGCCCGAGCTCTTCTCCGACCTCGCCGTGGGCTTCCACGAGAAAGCGGCGTAGCGATCCCATGGTATCTCCAATCGCCGTCCTTGAAGCCTTGCGGAGAAGGGCGGCGTAGGGATCCCATGGACGTCATCGGACGGAAGCTTCGCGTGGTCGTCGTGGATGACTCCATCTTCATCCGCAAGGCCCTGAAGGACATGATCGAGTCCGACGGCACGATCTCCGTCGTCGCCGAAGCGGCCAACGGGGCCGACGGAGTGGACAAGATCAAGCAGATCAAGCCGGACGTGGCCACGATGGACATCGAAATGCCGGTCATGACCGGGCTTCAAGCCGTCAAGAAGCTCATGCAGGAATTTCCCGTGCCGATCATCATGGTCAGCTCGCTCACCATCGAAGGCGCGAAGGAGACCATGGAGGCGCTGGAGTCCGGCGCGGTGGATTTCATTCCCAAGAATCTTGAAGGCAAAACGCTCAACATCCTCCGGCTCAAGCAGGACCTGATCGAGAAGATCAAGCGCGTGGCCGGGTCGCGGGTCCTCGGCGCCCGGAAAAAGGCCGAGACGCCGGGCATGGTCGTCCTTCCACCGAAAACCACCCATCGATTCAAGGTCATCACCATCGGCGCCTCCACGGGCGGGCCTCGAGCGGTGCAGGAAATCATTCCCAGGCTGCCCAAGGATTTTCCCGTGCCCATTCTGATCGTTCAACACATGCCGTCCCCCTTCACCCAGATGTTCGCCGAACGACTGGCTCAGATGAGCCAGATCCAAATCCTGGAAGCCCGCGCCGGCGAGAAGTTGATGGAGGGTCACGCCTACGTCGTCCCCGGAGACTATCACCTCACCATCAAGAAACGAGGCCCCGACGGATTGATCCAATTGTCCAAGGAGCCGGCGGACGCGCCCTACAAGCCCTCGATCAACACCGCGATGCTGTCCATGGCGGACGCTTACCCCTCCACCTGCATGGGCGTGTTGCTCACCGGAATGGGAAATGACGGCGTGGAAGGTCTCCGCGCCATTCGCCGCGTGCGGGGCTATACCGTTGCGCAGGACGAAAGTTCCTGCGTGGTCTATGGAATGCCCCGCGCGGCCGTGGAGGCCGGCGTCGTGGACAAGGTCCTCCGGCTCGACCAGATCGCGCCGGAGATGGCGCAAAATGCCTGAGACCTCGGAGAGGGTTCCCACCGGAGGCCGCCCCCCCCGCCCCCAGTGAGTGACCACAGACAATTCCATCGCCTGCCCAGACAATTCGATGTCGAATTTGCGGAACTGAAATGGGGAGAAGAAGCGAATGTCGCAGGAACGACGCAAAACGTGAGCGCCACCGGAGTTCTGCTCCGCGCGCCCGCCCCCGTGGCCCTCGGCACCTTGATCAAGATGAAATTCAACGTGTCGGGAATCCACCGGTTTCGGCCGGGCTTTTTCAAGCCCGATTCGGCGCAGGCTCAGCAGGTGGTGGTCCTCGGACGCGTCGTCCGCGTGGACGAAATCGAGCCGGGCCGGCTCTACGACCTCGGTATCCTTTTCATCAACATCGATCCGGACGATCAGGAGGCCCTGATGAGCTACATTGAAGCCAAGAAACAAACCCCCAGCACGAAGGAGGACACGGTATGAGCCCAGAAAACCCCACCCCCACACGGAGCCGCCATGGAGGACTGCTCCTCAAGCCCGGACGCAGCATTCTCGACCGGCTCATCCTCTTCCTGATCCTCTCAGGACTCGGCGGCGGCGTCCTGCTTGCCCTGTTCGCCTACCTGTTCATTCCCGCCATGACCCCCGTGAACATGACCTTCTTCGTGGCCGGCTCGATCTTCATGGGACTCTTGATGGCCCTCGTCAGTTTCCTGCTCATGAACCTCATCGTTCTCCGGCCGCTCGGCCACATGGTCGGCATGCTGCGCACCTTCGCGGAGGGCGAACCCAACCTGCGCGAACGGCTCGCCCTCGAATCCGCCGATCTGATCGGCGACATCGTCCACTGGTTCAATGCCCATCTGGACCGCCTGGTCGTTCTGGTCCGGAAAATCCTCCAGTCCACGGAGCTCGTCTTCTCTTCCACCAAACAGGTTTCCTCCGTCACCGAGGATATCGCCAAGAAAGCGGATGAGTCCGCATCGAAGGTCGGCCAGGTGGCGACCAGCGCGGAAGAGATGTCCGCCACCGTCCTGGAAATCGCCCGGAACGCCCACGACGCGGCGCTGGCCGCCGATGAAGCCAAGAAAACGGCCGTTCACGGAAGCGACGTGGTCTCGGAAACCGTCACGCGCATGCAGGAGATTTCCGCCGTCGTAAAGGAAAGCGCCCAGACCGTTCGACGGCTCGGCGAGAAATCCGAACAGATCGGCAAGGTGGTCCAGGTGATCGACGACATTGCGGACCAGACCAACCTCCTCGCCCTCAACGCGGCCATCGAGGCGGCCCGCGCCGGGGAACAGGGCCGCGGCTTCGCCGTCGTTGCCGATGAGGTGCGCAAACTCGCCGAACGCACAACACGGGCCACGAAGGAGATCGCCGAAACCATCCGCACGATTCAGATGGAGACCTCCGGCGCCGTCGACGCCATGCGCCGCGGCGTGGAGAAGGTGGACGAGGGAAGCACGTTTGCGACGAAGGCCGGCGAGGCCCTCAGCAACATCCTTCAGGGCGTCGAGAAGGTGGCCGACATGATCGGCCAGATCGCCGCCAGCGCCGAACAGCAGTCCGCCGCCACCGAGGAAATCTCTTCGAACATCACGGACATCTCCAAACTCTCAAAGGAGACGGCCAGCGGGATCACGGAGGTTTCCCAGGCCGCGGAGGAGCTGAAGAAACTGACCGTCGAGCTGATGAATCTGGTGACGGCATTGAAGGTGTGAGGAAAGGGTGACCCCACCACCTGCAACCGGCCCTTGGGGCCGAAGGAAACTGGCCGCACCGCAGGGTGCGGCGTTGCAGGGGGTGGGGTGAAATTCGTCATCTTCCGGATCGCCGATTTGGAGTTCGGCATGGATATCGCCCAAATTCAGGAGATCATCCGCCCCATCGGCATCACCCCTCTCCCCCAATCCCCGGAGTATATCGAAGGGGTCATCAACCTCAGGGGCAACATCATCCCGGTCATGAACCTCTCCCGAAAACTGGGTCTTCCAGGGGAGAATCCGGACGAGGTCAGGGAGCGGTTCATCATCTCCCTCTTCGGCGGATCGTCGGTCCAGGGTCCTCGCGTCGCGTTTCGCGCGCACGCCGTTTCCCAGGTGGTCGACATCGATCCGGCCAACGTGGAGCCGCCTCCGCGAAATTTCACCCATCTTCCCGAGAAAGCCCTTCTCGGCGTGGGCAAGCTCGACGAACGCATCGTATTTCTCCTCGTCGTTCACGAGCTGCTGACACCCGACGAACAGCTCTACCTCCAGCGCGTGTAAGATCGAGGGTCTTCCACGAGAACCATCGCGTTCATGAATGAGAAAGGCGGCAGCGGCAAGACGACTCTCGCCGTGCATTGTGCCGCCTTCTTTGCGCTTCAGAAACGGCGGGTGCTGCTCGTCGACATGGATCCGCAGGGGCATGCGGGCAAGGCGCTGGGGAAAGACGTGAACGCACTATCGGCCACGCTGCTGGACGCTCTGGTGGGCGCCGGCATCGGTCTGGGCCCCGTGGTTCGGACCACGGCGATCGCGGGACTCGACCTGGCCCCCTGCAACAAGACGATGAGCGATTTCGCCCTCAATGCCTTCCGTCATCCCGACCGCCACCTCAAGCTCAGCCACACACTCCGCGAGGCGGCAGCCTACGACGCCGTTTTCATCGATTCGCCTCCCTCCCTGAGCCTGCTGACCATCAACATCCTCATGGCCGCGGAGGAAATCGTGATTCCCGTTTCGTGCACCTATCTCGCCTTGGACGGATGCGCGGAAATCCTGAAAACCATCCAGAAGCTCAAGTCGCATTTTCCGCAAAAGAAACTCGACATCGTCCTCGTGGTGCCAACCCTGTTCCGCGACACCCCCGTCGCTCGCGCCGTGGTCGATCGGCTCGGGCGCTATTTCGGCTCGCGGCTCTCGGCGGACGCGATTCCACACGACGACACGGTCGATCAGGCCCAGAGCTACGGACAAACGTTGTTCCAATTCGCACCCGAAAGCCTGACGACGCAGGCGTTCACCCGGATCGGAAGCCGTCTTCTGGCCGGAAGAATCGGCCATGCCTGAATCCAAAGAACCGCCCTCCCCGCTCGGCCGTGATCCTCTCGAGGCCCTGGATCGCGACAGCCTATGGGCTTTCGATCCCGCCCCGCCCAACCCTCCCGGCGGGGGACCGCACCAGTCGATCCTTCCGGCGCCTTCCGGCGCCATGCCTCTTCCCATGCCAACGCCCGTCCCCTCACCCCCTGCACAAGGGAACGTTCAAAAACCGCCTTCGCCGAAGCCCGCCCCATCGCCCCTCCACCACCTGGTCACCTTCAGCCTCGGAGCCGAGTTGTTCGGGATTGACATCAAGCAGATCCAGGAAATCATCCGTCACCAGGAAGTTTGTCCCGTCCCCAATTCACCGCCCTACATGGAGGGCCTGATCAACCTGCGCGGACGTATCCTGCCCGTCATCAGCCTGCGCCGAAAACTCGGCATGATGGACACCGAGCGCGGAGTCTCCGGTGGCGCAGCGCGCGAACCGTCCCCGACGGCGGATGCGGAGGGCGAGCGGCCCGAGGACACCCGCACCCGCCGCATCATCATCGTTTCCGCCAAGGGATCCCTAATCGGCCTGCTCGTGGATTCGGTGAAGGAAGTCATGCACCTCCCCGTCAGTGTGGTGGACCCCCCCGGCACCGTAGCCGGCCCGGAGGCCATGGAATACATCATCGGGGTGGGCAAGCTGGAGGATTCCCACCTTCTCTCCATTCTCGACCTCGAGAAGCTGCTTGCGGATCTCTAGGAAACCAAGCATTCTGATGCCCATGGCCCCACCACCCGCCATGAAATCCCAAATCTCAAATCTCAAATCTCAGATGGATGGCGGGGCGGCCCACCCCTCCGGTCCCGAATCTCAAGGCGGCTTCCGATGGAGGATCGTGGGCCTTGCCGCCGCCGGCGTGGTCCTCACGGCCGCGGCAGCGTTTGTCCTGGTTCACATCGTCCTCCGCGATCCGTTGCGGGAGGCATGGCTGGCGCGAACCGAAACCCTGAATCGAACCGCTTCCGCCGTCGTCCGCTCCACGCGGGAAGACGTGCTGGGCGCAACCCTCGCGCCACTGACGGCGGACCCGGACCTCGCCTGGCTGGAAATCTATCGCTCGGACGGAACCCTCGCCTTTCAGCACCTTCAGTCCAAACCTCCGACGGCCGCCCTGGATCCGGTCCGTGCCCTCCCGACGGATCGGCTCCAGATCCGGGAAGAAGCCGAGGCATTCGATGTCTGGAGCAAGCTCGTCACCGTCACGATCCATGAGGACGGCAGCACGGCCGAGTCCATCTACTTCATCCGTTCCGGCATCACCAAGAATTTTCTCTCCGTCTGGAGCCGTCGGATCGCGGCTCGCTCAGGGATCGCGCTGGGGGCCGTGGCGCTGCTCCTGATCGCCGTTTCCCTTCCCCTCGCCGCGCGGCTGGTTCGCCCGATCAACGAAATGGCCGAGATCGCCTCCGGAATCGGCCGAGGCGATTTTCGGCGGCTCGCGCGCGACGACCGAGGCGACGAGGTGGGCGCCCTCGCCCGAAACCTCAACCTGATGCTCGGCGGACTCGCGCAGGTCCTCGACCACACCCACGCCGCGCTCCGCGCCATCCGCGACACCTCCGAGTATCTTCAATCGTCCGCGGCCGCCCTGAAAGACGGCTCCGCGGCCCAGCGAGAGGAGTTCGAGAGCACCCGCGCCGCAACCACCGGCCTGGCCCAGGTTCTCCACTCGATTGCAGGACAGACGGAAACGATCGAGCAATCGGCCTCCCACATCGGTTCCTCGGTCCACGAATTGACCACCTCCGTCCGCGAGATGAAGAAGTACTTCGCCACCCTTTCCGATCTCCTCGCGCAGACCGTCACCAGCATCCGGCAGATGGCGGCTTCCATCGCCGAAGTGGCGCAAAGCGCCAAGACGCTCAAACACGTAAGCGAGGAGTCCACTCTGGCCACGAAGTCCCTCGCAGCTAAAACGGACGAGATATCCCGCCGCTCCCTGGACACCGCTCGACTTTCGCGTGACGCGCAAGCGGCCGCGGAACGGGGCAGCGAAATCCTCAAGAACACCCTGTCCAGCTCCAACGAAATCTTCCAAACGTTCACCGTGATCAAGGATCACACCCAGATTCTCGACACGGAGCTCCGGAAGATCACGGAGGTCGTGCAGGTCATTGAAGATCTGGCCGACAGGACCAATATTCTTTCGCTGAACGCCGCCATTATCGCGGCCCAGGCCCGGGAGCATGGAAAGGGCTTTATGGTGGTGGCGGACGAGATCAAGAAACTGGCCACGTCCACCACCCATTCCCTCCGCGTGATCGAGTCCACCGTTTCCTCGGTTCAGGACAAGGGCGTGCAGGTGCGCAAGGCCGTCGAAATGGGCGAAGACCGCGTCAAACGCGGCATCGGTCTTTCCGAAGAACTTGAACGGTCTCTCCGGGAGATTCTGGAAGCCTTGGCCGTCGGGGCCGAGATGGCCCAAGAGATCAGCAAGCTCACCCAGGCTCAGAAGGAAAGCACGGACGGGGTGCGTATCACCATCGAACAGGTCGACCGCATGGCCCGGTCCATCTCCACCGCCACCGGCGAGCAGGCCCAGACCTCCGAGACCATCAACCGCTCCTGTGAAGAGCTTCGCGACATCGCCGATCGAGGCACACGCATGATTGCCGAACAGTCCGAGGCCGGCAATACCGTGGCCAAAGGAGTTGAAACGATCGTCGATCTCTCTCGCGCGCTCGGCGCCTCGAAGAGCCAGGGTCTGGAGCGCTACGGCCTGATCGAACTGGCCGTTGAGAAATTGGAGGAGGTTGCCCTTCTTTCCCTGGAAAACATCGACACGATGCGCCAGAAAATCGATGAATTGGCTCGATTGGCCGAAACGCTTGAGGCCGAGATTTCGCGGTTCAACGTCCCCGGCCCGTCCGTCGCCTCTTCGCAGCCCCTCCCCGCCACCCCCTCGACTTTGCACTGAGCAGAGCGTCTGATAATCTGAGCCGGTGGAGCACCATCACCACCCCCGTCTGGAGAACCACGATCCCGATTCCGACGAGGCGGCATGCAAGCCTCGGGAGCAGGTTTCCACCCGCCTCCTTTGGATTGTAGGCATTTCGGCCGCCATGATGGTGGTTGAAATCGTCGGCGGCCTGCTCTCCAACAGCCTCGCCCTGCTCTCCGACGGATTCCACATGTTCACCCACGTGGGTTCGATTCTCATCAGTTACATTGGAATCCTCGTGGCCACTCGTCGGGAATCCGAGAACCAAACCTTCGGCTACTGGCGCGCCGAAATTCTCTCCGCCTTGTTCAACGGCGTGACGCTCCTGCCGATTGTCGGATACATCGTTTATGAGTCGATTCAGCGCTTCAGGCATCCCGATGTCGCTCACGTCAACGCCAAAGTGAGCCTGGCCATCGGGGCCGCGGGCCTCGCGGTCAATCTCGTCGGCGCCCTGCTCCTTCACCACAAGCACGAGGGCGACCTCAATGCGCGCTCGGCCTTTCTCCATCTTTTGGGCGACATGTTCTCCTCCGTCGGCGTGGTCGTCGCAGCCATCATGATCATGTTCACGGGATGGGACCTCCTGGATCCCCTCATGAGCCTGGCCATCGGTTTCATGATCCTCCTCTGGTCGGGGCGCCTCATTCGCGAGTGCGTGGGGATTCTCCTTGAATCGGTCCCGAAAGGAATTCGTGTTCCGGACGTTCGGGAAGCCATTCTCAATGTCGGCGCCGTGCGAGAGGTCCACGATCTCCACATCTGGCAGATTACCAGTGGAATGCCGATGCTCACCTGTCACGTGGTGGTCGATGACATGCCCCTGGCCCAAAGCGAGAGCGTCGTGAAGGATATCCATACGCTGCTCGATCGCCGCTACGCCATCTCCCACTCGAACATCCAGGTGGAGTCCGTTGCGGCGACGCCGCCCCCTACAGGTTGACTCTTCACTCATCACTCATCACTATTCACCTCCGTGGAGAGGTGGCCGACCAGCCATGGACGGCGCGGCACTTGCCGACTCAGGTCGAGCAGGATAGCGAGACAAGAGCAACGGCAAGTGGCGGAGCGAGGCCAAGTAATTTGGGAGAGGTGGCCGAGCGGCCAGCCACGGAAGGTGCGGCACCTGCCGCAAGAAAGCCGAGCGTGACGCGAGGCAGTGCCAACGGCAGGTCAGCGAGGCCGGGTAAATTGGAGAGGTGGCCGAGCGGTCGAAGGCAGCCGCCTGCTAAGCGGCTGGGCTGAGAAATCGGTCCCGTGGGTTCAAATCCCACCCTCTCCGTACATGGATGTACGGCCCTTGAAGATGCCGGGAGGGTCAGGGCGACCCGGAAGGCTGCGGAAAGGGCCGCGGAAGTGAACCGAAATGCGGGAATGCAATCCGTTGAATCCCTCCCTCTCCGACTCCTTGACCCTTTCCCCTTGGGCAGGTTAGACTACCCATACCCGTGAGGGAAACAGAGACCGTCAATCGAGAGAACTCCGTTCTCGCCAAGGTGCGGCGGACCGTCTTCGAGAAGTGTATTCCGATCAACGCCACGCTCGAAATCACTCTCCGTTGCAACCTCCGCTGCCACCACTGCTACAACTTCGACCGCGCGGAACCGTATTCCGCCCATCGCGCGGGGTTTGAGCTTGCCACCGCGGAAATCTTCAGAATCATCGACGAATTGGCGGAAGCAGGCACACTCTATCTCAATCTCACGGGTGGTGAAGCCACGCTCCGCCCTGATCTCATGGACATCATTCGTCGGGCACGGCAGCGACACATGATGGTCAAGATCAAGTCCAACGGACTCAGGCTCGACCCGTCGAGGGCTCGGGACATAGCCTCGGCTGGGGCGTACGGGGCAGACATCAGCCTGTATGGCTTCAGCGAGGCCACCTACGCATCCTTCACCCGGACTCCCGGCTCTTTCCGCCGCGCTCTGTTGGGGATTGGGGCAGCGCGAGAGGCGGGACTCCGCGTCCATCTTTCCATATGTATCCTCCGAACGAATCTGCACGAAATCGAAACGATGGCAGACTATGCCAAGTCCCAGGGACTTCCTTACAGCCTCGATCCCCAGATCACCGCGCGATACGACGGCACCAAGAATTCCTCGGATCTCCGGGTGGACGCCGCCACCCTCGCATCGTTGTACCGCGGCATCCTCCGCGAAACCGTCACGATTCCCAATTCACCCCCACACCTGCCCCCCCAATGCTCCTGCGCCCGCTCCACGTGCGGCATTACGGCTTTCGGAGAGGTCTACCCGTGTATTGGAGCACCGCTGGCCGCGGGCAACCTCCGGGAAAGCAGCTTTGCCGACATCTGGGCTCACTCCCCGGTGCTGCAACGGATTCGTGGCCTGACCTTGGAAGATTTCCCGACCTGCAAGCCCTGCTCCTACCGCGCGCAGTGTCGCAGAAGCTCAGGCGCCGTCTACTCCATTACCGGCGATTACACCGGAGCAGAGGATTGGACGTGCATGGAGGCCGAGATCCTGCACACGATAGCGCGCGAAACCCCGGGGAACCCGGCTCCATCCGCATCGCCGCAAGGTTCGGTCCGCCGGTTTTCCGTGGAATTGAACTGAGGGAGGTACCGCTCATGGCAAATGAAAAGCGTTCGGAAGACGGCCCACGGCCGCCCAAGATACCCTACGAGACGCCCCGCATCCAAAGCGAAACGATTTTCGAGACCCAATCGCTCGTCACCTGCGGAAAAGTCAGCAGCGATCCCGGGTGCGTGACGGACGGTTTCCTCGACAGCTGATCCAAGGTGACTTCCCCCTTACCCCCTTGCCGGAGCGCGAGAACACGAGAGGCTCCAACACGCCCTAGTTCAGCCTTTTTTCCCGCCCCGGAGCCAGCTCAGAAAGACGAGGCACAGGAACGCAATGCTCCCGTCCGTCACACCGTTCACCAAATAGAGGAACGCCTTGGCGCTTCCGAAGTAGAACGCCAGACTCGTCCCCGCCGAAACCCCCTTCGCCACCGTCAGCGCCCAGAGCGATTTCTTGTTGCCTACCGGGTCGGCCTGTATGAAGAGCGCCAGAAGGGTCACCGTGGCCATGTAGGCCACCGAGAGTGAGAGCCACAACAGGGCCCCCGTGTCGGGCACATCGGCGAACATCCCGATCCGGTCGCCGAGATCGTTGAAGAAATGGATGAGTCCATTCGGCGTCCACAGGAAGATCAGACCGACAATCAGAAACGATGCCGCATAGATCCGCATGAACAATACGATAATGTCCTGTTTCTTCATGATGTCCTCTCTTTCGATTCCACTTCTCTATGACTTCACGCCCTCACGCAACCCAAATGCCACTTTCGTGGCCAGCGCCATGATCGTGACTTGCGGGTTGACATGCGGCGTACCGGGCAGGAGGCTCGCATCCGCCACGTACAGGTTATCGATTCCGAACACGCGGCCGTCCGCATCGGTGACCCCCTCATCATCGTTCGCCCCCATCCGACACGTTCCCATCGGGTGGTAGGCCGAGAGCTTGAGCGACGATCCTTTGGCGCGATTCGTTGAGATCTTCGGCACATCCTCAGCGCGACTCACGTCATCCAGTCCCGGAAGGATGGTGAACACGCGCTTCGCACCGGCCGCAAAGTAGATCTGCGCGCCCCACTCGATGGCCTGTTTCATCCGAAGCACATCCTCGGAGGTCATCGAATATCGCATCACCGGTCCAAAGGGGGTGAAGGAGACACGGCCCTCGCTCCGGTCGGACAGGATGACTCCCAGTGTAGAGACGTTGCGATAACGTGCCACCAATTCCTTGTGCTTCAACCCCACGAAGGGCAGCGTGCCCGCCGAGTAGCTCACGATCGGCGGCGGGAAGGTGGCCTCGAGGAGGATCCCCTTCTCGTGAAGATCGTGCACGTAGTAGCACTGCATCACGCCCTTCCATCCCAGGATTTCCTCGTCGAAAAGCGCCGCGATGCCGCATCCAGGATGAATGCGAAGATTGCGTCCGAGCAGCGCGTGGCGGTATCCGCTGCGGTGAAGGAGCCAAGGCGTATAAATCGCGCCGGCAGCCAGTACGATCCGACGCGCGCGTACCCGGATGCGCCCCGCGGGTCGCTTCGTTTGCGGATCGAGGAGCTCGGCCTCAAGGCCCACAGCGCGGTTGGCCTGGAACTCCACGCGGGAGACCCGGCACCGGGCCACGATGACGGCGCCCTTCTCAACGGCGAGGGGGAGGTAGGAGAGGTGCATCGCCTGTTTGGCGTCGGTCGGGCATCCGAAAGCGCACTCGCCTGAGCCGTGGCAGTCGCGAACGGGACGCCGGATCGGTCCGTGATCGGAAATGCCAAGCGCCTCCGCCCCCCGTTTGAGCACTTCTCCGTTTCGGCTCATGATCTCGTCCCCTACCGGTTGGATGTTCAGAATCCGCTCCACCCGATCGAAAAGCGGGGACATGGCTTCCGGGTCCATGCCGGCAATTCCGCGCTCCCCAGCCCACTCCGCCAAAACAGGCTCGGGGGTCCGGAAGCACGTTCCAGAATTGACCACTGTGGTGCCCCCCACGGCGCAGCCCATGGGGAGCAGAATCGGCGGTGTCCCGAACGTCGTAGTGAACCCGTGACTGCGGTAGAACCGCCCAACCCGCTCGAGCAAATCGTGACGGTCGAAGTCGGTCCGGGTGGCCGGTCCGCCCTCCTCCAAGATGAGGACCTTGAACCCCGCCTCGGCCAGCTCCTTGGCTACGATGGCCCCACCTGCTCCCGACCCCACCACGCACACGTCGCATTCCCACTCCTCGTCACGGATGTCCGGATACATCCGGCAGTGGAGCGATGGGGAGTCGCCGAAATCGCGGGAGCGCGGTTTCTTGGACAGCCCGTCATACCCCACCGCCCTTTGGACCCGCTCGTCGCTCATGTAGAGGAGTTCGCAAAAGAGCTTGAAGATCATCGCAAGGTTCTTGCGGATGGGGTTCCTGCTCGTGTCAGACTCCCCAAAATAGGCCAAACGTGCCTCCGGAGTGAGTCGGAGGAAGGTGTGACCCGAGGTCAGGACTACCGACGCGTTGAAAACTCGCAGCAATGTGTCGAACCGCCGGGCCAATCCGCGCGGCATGCGATCCAGAATGGATTTGAGTCGCTCCGACATCGGCATGTCCGCCGCGCCCAGCGAAAGATCGCCGCCCTGCGGGAAGAGCGTATCGGCTACAGCCGCCAAGATGTCTTCGGGTGTGGTTCTCAAACCTTCGACAGCGCCAGCAGGTCCATGCGGCGCCGACTCACATCCGCGGCCTTCACATTGGAGAGCCGGTGGACTCCGAGATCCTCGACGGCGAAGGACGCCGCCGCGGAGCCCGTCACAACGGCCTCGCGAAGAATGCGGTTCGTCACCTTCCCCTTTGAGGCCAACCATCCCATGAAGGCACCGGCGAATGTGTCGCCCGCGCCCGTTGGATCCACGGCATGTTCCAGGAGAAACGCAGGGGCGAAGAAGGGCTGGTGTCCCTTGACGAACAGGAGCGAGCCCGCGTCGCCTCGCTTCACGACCAGAATTCTCGGTCCCCATTCGTGAACACGCCGCGCGGCCTGCGGGTAGCCTTCCTCTTCGGTCAGGAGCAGGGTCTCTTCATCGTTGATCATCAAGGCGTCGACCCGCCGCAACGTGGAGATCAGTTCTTCCCTCCGGGTCCTGATCCAGTGATCGATCGTATCCATTCCGACAAACACGGTCCCCTTGGCCTGACGAAGAACGTTGTCCTGAAGTCCGGGTTCGATGTTCGCGAGAAACACGAAGGGTGATCGACCGTAGGCCGCCGGGAGTGTCGGCCGGAAATCGGAAAACACGTTCAGCGCGAGGTGGACGGTCTCCCGGCTCTTCAATGCCGCGGAATACCGGCCGTGCCACCGGAAAGTCAGCCCTTTCTCCTTCTTCACCCCTCGGGTATCAATGCCGCTCCGCTTGAACACATTCCAGTGGGAGGCAGGAAAATCATGGCCGATGACCGCCACCACCCGTGTCGGGACGAACAGTGAACAAGCCAGGGAAAAATAGGTCGCAGAGCCGCCGACGCATTCTTCGACCTTCTGAGAGGGCACCTCAATGGTGTCGAGAGCCACCGAGCCTACGACGAGAACGGGCTTGGGCATGAGGCGCAAACTGTAGCACGCGCCCCATCCGTCCCGCAAATATTCACGATCTTGCGAGGAATCTTGAAGACAGACGCAGGAAACGAGTTCAGGAGCCGACGATACAGCGATCGCGGCCTTCGTGCTTGGCCTGGTAGAGGGCTTGGTCGGCCTTGCGCAGCGCTTCTTCGGAGGTCCATTCGCGCGAGGCGATCCCCGACCACACGCCGACGCTCGTCGTCACCGAAATGCGCTTTCCCGAGAAAGAGATTCTCATCTCCGCCACTCCACGCCGGAACTTTTCCGCGAGCTTCTTGGCGGCCTCCGCATCCGTTCGAGGGGCCAAAATGGAAAACTCCTCACCTCCGAACCTGGCGAAGATGTCCTCCTTCCGGAGGGCGGCACTGCCCACCTTCGCGATTTCTTGAAGGACCTGGTCACCGGCCACGTGGCCATGCTGGTCGTTGATCTTCTTGAAATGGTCGATATCCGCCAACAGAACGGCCAGATGCACCCCTGACCGCCGCGTCTCACTCAGTTTCTTATCGAGCTGTTCCAACAGGTACCTCTTGTTGTACAGGTCCGTGAGGCCGTCCCTCGTCGCCATGCGATACATTTCCTCCAAGTAGGCGGCCTCCACGTCATCGGCGAAGAGACACTTCATGGCGGTCGTCCCGATGTGGACTCGATCCCCGTTCCTGAGCGTCATGCTCGTCACACGCTCTCCGTTCACATAGGTACCGTTGGTGCTGTACAGATCACGTACGACCACGGTTCCCTCTTTCAGCACGAAGTTGGCGTGAAGCCGCGAGACATACTCGTCGGTGGCCAGCCGGATGTCCGCCTCGGCGCCCCGCCCTACTCGGTTCACACCGTCGTGGATCTCGAAACGCGTCCCACGCACATCTCCCGTCAAGGCGACAAAGCACATCCTGGCGCCCCCCTTTGGAGCGGCGGCAGGGGCCGGTTGAATGCGTGTCCGGTCTTTCTTTCGGCTCATGACGTTCCTCCGCGCTCCGGTTCAGTCCTTTACGGGTTCGTTGAAACGCCCGTGGCACTTCCAACTCCCCGCGATGGTCTCGCGGACGATGCCCGGCTCCACAAAATTGCACGAATAGGTTCCCGTTTGAGCCTGGATACTGATCGTGCAGTCCTGCTTGGCATTGAAGAAGCTCATCGCGCCCTTCCCCACCAAGTATTCGATCCCCTTCTGATCGATGTAGGCATCCACCTGCACGGGCTGCCCATTCTTCACGGCGTAGCCGGACGATCCGAATGTCCGGTAGTCGCCCGTGACCCCGGGTCCTTCGCCATCAACTCCCGCAAGGACCAGGAGCGGGATGTTCGGCCTGGCCTTGCCCAGATCAGCGATGGCCACGCTTACTTCTTTCTTCTCCGAACGGCAGATGACATACGGGTCCGTACTTCCGGCGAACACATCATCGAGGTTGGCTTCGACCCTCCCGGAAAACCCCGCTTCACCGGTCCCTCGAACCTCCAGAAAGATCTGTTTGGCGCGGGCCTCCTCGACCGCCACGCCGTTGGACGACCCCAGTTCCTCATCGCAGGCCAGTCCCGTCATCGCGGCCAGCGCCGCGAAGCCGGTGCCAAGACTTCTACAAAAGTGTGGCCGCCGCACGATCCACCATCCAAACGAGTTTACCCGATTCCGGTTTCACCCTGCCGCTCGGCAGGGGCTCAAGATCCCGGATGACCCTCTTCAGCGTGTCTGCCTTGTCCGCTCCCGAGACCAGAAACATCACGCATGAGGCGTGATTGATCGCGGGGAATGTCAGCGTGATGCGAAAGGCCTGGAACTTTTCCACCCACGCCGAGGTCACCCACCTCTCGCGATCCTCAAGGGCGGTCGTTCCTGGAAACAGCGACGCCGTGTGCCCATCCGGTCCCATGCCCAGGAGAATGAGATCGAACCGTGGCCAACCCCCTCCATCCGAGCTAAAGAACGTTTTCAAATCGGCCTCATAGGAGCGCGCGGCGTTTGAGGCGTCCGGTTCCTCTGCGGGTACGCGATGAACATTCGATTCCGGCGGACGAACTACGGACAGCAGTGTCTCCCGGGCGACGCGGAAATTGCTATCCGCGTGGTCCGGCGGGACGTGCCGCTCATCGCCCCAAAAGAAATGGATCTTTTCCCAATCGATTCCATGGTTCGTCGCGAGCAGCGAGTAGAGTTTTCCCGGCGTGGAGCCGCCGGAGAGGGCCACGGAAAAACGACCTGAGCCGGCGATGGCTTCGCGTGAACGCCGCGAGAATTCCTCAGCCGCCGCCGCCGCGAGCGCATCGGCGTTTTCGAAGACGCGGATTTCGGCCCCGTGCGGATTCAGGCGGACTCGCCCTTGTAGATGCGCATGACCGTGTCGAGCAGCTTGATCGCGTCGGCCTTCTTTCGCTGGAAGGAATTGCGACCAATGATCGAACCGAAACCACCGCCCGCATGGATGGCCCGCACCTCATTGAACACGTGCTCATCCGTTTCCGCGGGGCCTCCCGAGAAGATGACGATCCGCCGGCCGCCGAACGCGCATTGCACGACGTGCCGGATGCGGTCCACCGGCTGCTCGACAGGGATCTTCTCTTTTTCGTAGACCTTCTTCGCCGCCGCCTGCTCAATGTGGCTCGCGGGAAACTTCACTTTGACAATGTGTGCCCCAAGCTGGCAGGCGATCTGAGCCGCGTAGCCGCACACATCGATGGCCGTCTCTCCTTCCTTCGTCAGGCCCGTCCCCCGGGGATAGGACCAGACCACCACGGCGAGACCGTTGCGCTTCGCTTCTTCGGCAATGGCCTGAACGTGCTCATACATGCTGAGACTCTTGTTCGAAGCCGGGTAGATTGTCAGTCCCACCGCGGCGCACCCCAGCCGGAGGGCGGCCTCCACGCAACCGGTCATCGCCTGATCCGGGTCTTTGTCCTCATGGAGAGAATCCTTGTTGTTGGCCTTGAGGATCAACGGGAGATCGCCCGCAAATTCCCGAGCGCCCGCCTCCATGAAGCCGAGCGGAGCGGCATAGGCATTACAGCCCGCATCGAGAGCGAGTTGAAAGTGATACCTCGGATCGTATCCGGGAGCATTGGGGGCGAAACTGCGCGCCGGTCCGTGTTCGAATCCCTGGTCCACCGGGAGGATGACCAGCTTGCCCGTGCCCCCGAGCTTCCCGTGATTCAAAAGCCGGGCCAGATTGGTCAGCGTCCCCGGATTGTCGCTGCCATACCAACTCAATATTTCGCGTACGCGATCCTTCATGGTCTCGCCTCCTTTATTGCGCCTTTCCGTTTTGTGAAAACTTGCCAAACAAAGCCACGTCCTCCGCGCTCCCGATCACCAGGGGCACGCGCTGATGGGCCGACTCCGCGCGCAGGTCGAGGATTCGTTGGTCCCCCGTCGTGGCCTTTCCGCCGGCCTGCTCCGCCACCATCGCCAGCGGCGCACATTCATAGAGAAGCCGCAGTTTTCCACTCTTGTTCTTCGCGTCCGCGGGGTAGAAGTAGATGCCCCCTTCGAGGAGAATGCGGTGGAGATCTCCTACCAGCGCCCCGGAATACCGGAGCGAGTACGGCCTCTTCGTAGCCGGATCCTTTTCCGTGATGTAGTCCACAAACTGCCTGGTGCTGCCGTCCCACGCCCTGTGATTTCCCACATTCGCACTGTAGTACTTTCCTTTCGCCGGGCATCGAATGTCCGGATGTGTCAAAACAAATTCGCCCACATCGCCATCCAGGGTGAAGCCGTGCACTCCATGCCCAAGGGTCAATACCAGAAGGGTGCTCGTGCCGTACATGACATACCCCGCCGCTACTTGCTCCGAACCCTTCCGCAAAATGTCCTGCGAGGGATCGAGTGGACCCGCCGACTTCGTGCCATAGATCCCGAAGATCGTGCCGACGGACCCGTTGATGTCGGTGTTGGATGAACCGTCGAAGGGATCCGCGCATACAATGAATTGCGCCTCAGCCGCATCGGACAAGACCTGGATTTCATCCATTTCTTCGGAAACGAATGCGGCCACTCCGGGAGCGCCTCGGAGGGCTTTGAGTACGATATCGTTGCTGTACACATCCATCTTCTTCTGCTCGTCCCCGGTGATGTTCGCCTCGCCGGCCGACCCGGTACGATTGTGCAACGCGATTCGGGCCGTCTCCCGCGCGATCACCTTCGAGGCGAGGGCCAATTGGGACACGATTCCGGCCAGCGCCCCCGGAACCGCGGGATGCGCACGGACCTCCTCCGCAAAGAAGTGCGCGAGTGTTTTCCGAGTCATCATTGTCTTGTCCTTCGTCAGACGCCCAGCCAGGCGCATCGAGCGGCGCCCAGCAGGGCTGCTCGGTCGTTCAAGATGACACGGACCGGCATGTCCTGCAAGAGTGTCCGCATGCGCCCCTTGGCGGTGAACGCGGCCATGAAAGCAGAACTTTTCATTTTTTCAATGATTTTCGGCGCGATTCCGCCGCCCACACATACGCCTCCTACGGCCATCACCTTGAGCGCGAGATTTCCCGCTTCGGCGCCGTAAAGCTCGACAAACAGATCGAGCGCGCGGACACACAGATCCGACCGGGCGGCGAGTGCCGCCTTCGAGATCGCGACCGAGGGATCTCCCTTGGCCAGATCCTCCTTGAGCCACGAAGGTTCGTCCCCCCGCCCCGCGTCCCGCAAATAGCGATAGATGTTGTGGAGGCCGGGGCCGGATAGCACTCGCTCCCAGCTCACGTGACCCTGCCCCTTCGACAGAAACGTCCAAAGACCGACCTGAAGTTCGTTGGCGGGCGCAAAATCGGAATGGCCGCCTTCACATGCGAAGGGACGATGCAGCGTGCCGTCCCAAAAGAGGCCCGCCTCGCCGAGTCCCGTTCCCGCCGATATGACCGCCATATTGCCCGTGGCGCCTGCCTTTCCGATATTGAGAATTTCGAAATCAGCCGGTTCCAGCGCCCCGGTCCCATAGGCGTTGGCCTCCAAATCGTTGATCAGCCGAACGTGCGGAAGACGGAGCTCCGATGCGAGCCGTTTGGCATCCACCACCCATGGCAGATTGGTGGCCTCGCACCGACCATCCCGAATGGGACCCGCGATCCCGATGCATGCGCGGTCGAAGCGCAGGCGACGTGAGGACTTAAATGCGGTGACGATCGCATCCAGTCCCGGATGATCACGGCTGGGAACAACTTGCTCGGCCACGGCCGACCAGCGGCGACCATCCGTATCGTAGCAGGCTAGGCGGGTGTTTGTACCCCCGACATCACCGGCGAGGATGCGGAGGGCTTTCGCGGTGGGCTTTGATCCGCGGCGCTTGGTGCGGACCCTCACCCCCTCCCTCTCCCCTTTCCAGCCTTCGCAGCCGAAGCTGCTTCGGCGGAGTAGGCCAGGGCGAGGGGGAATGATTTCCGTTCGCCCGATTGGAACCTCACTTGCCGCCGCTGTCCTCGATCATCCGCCACTGCCGGCCATCCCGTCTCAGCAATTCATCCGCTTCCTTCGGCCCCCACGTCCCGCAGGGATAGTTCGGGAACTGCCGCGCCGGCAGCGCCTTCCAGACATCGAGGACGGGCGAGACGACCGTCCAGCCCGCATCCACCATGTCTCCGCGCTGGAAGAGCGTGGCATCGCCGATCATGCAATCATAGAGAAGAGTCTCGTAGCCCGTCGTGGGCGCCGCTCCGAAGTAGTCGGCGTACCGGAAGTCCATGTTGACCGGACCCATGCGCATCTGTGGCCCCGGGATTTTGGCTTCGAACCGCAGGGAGATGCCTTCGTCCGGCTGGATATGGACCACGAGCAGGTTGGGCTCGACGAGTTCGACGGGCGTGTCCCGAAACAAGACGTACGGGACCCGTTTGAAGTGAATGGCAATCTCGCTGATGCGTTTGGGCAGACGCTTCCCTGTTCGCAGGTAGAAGGGAACGCCCGCCCACCGCCAATTCTCGACGAAGAGTTTCAGGGCCACAAACGTCTCGGTGTGCGATTGGGGCGAGACGTGAGGCTCCGAGCGATAGCCGGGGAGTTTCCTGTCGCCGATCATGCCGTCTCCGTATTGCCCCCTTACGCTGCTTGTCAGGATGTCTTCGGGGGCAAGTGGATGGATCGACCGAAGAATTTTCACTTTCTCATCCCGCACGGCATCAGCCTCGAAGGAGATCGGCGCCTCCATGGCGGTGAGGGCCAGAAGCTGAAAGAGGTGGTTGGGAACCATGTCCCGCAATGCGCCCGCTTCCTCGTAATATCCGCCGCGTTGCTCGACGCCCACGGTCTCCGCGACGGTGATTTGGACGTGATCGACGAAGTTCCGATTCCACACGGGCTCGTGAATTCCGTTGGCAAACCGGAAGAGAAGCATATTTTGGACCGTTTCCTTTCCCAGGTAGTGGTCGATCCGGTAGATCTGCTGTTCGTCGAGGACTTTTGTGAGTTCGCGGTTCAGCGCCCGCGCGGAATCGAGATCCCGGCCGAACGGTTTTTCGAAGACCACCCTTCGCCACCGGCTGTTGTCTTCGCGCACCAGGCCCGCGTCGCCCAGTTGGCGGACGATTTCTCCGAAGAAGACCGGAGGCGTGGCCATGTAAAACAGTTGATGACCGTGCGTGCCGTGTTCCTTCTCGGCCTGAGTCAGAACCTCGCCAAGCTTCTTGTACAGCGCCGGATCCTTGAACTCCCCAGGGACGTAATAGATCCGGCGATCAAACCATTCCCACATGGCGCCGTCCACGGCGGAGGTGGCGTACTCCCGGATATCCCGATCCATTCGTTTCCGGAATTCTTCCGTTGTCATCGGTTCGCGGGCGACGGCGATCATCGCGAAATCCCGGGACAGGAGATCGCTCTTTACGAGATTGACGAGGGCCGGCACGAGCTTCCTCTTGGTCAGATCTCCCGCGCCGCCGAAGATCACAACCGTGCAAGGGTCTCCCGGCCTCTGCGTCCCTTGCGTTGGGGTCAGGTCTTTCGTTACCATATTTCCCTCTCCCTCTCCGCCTTCATCCTCCCGTAGGCCGTTCCACATGCCCCCCGAACTTCTGCCGCATGGCGGAGAGGATCTTCTCCGCAAACGTGTGCTCCTGCCTTGAACGGAACCGGGCGTAAAGCGAGGCCGAAAGAACATCGGCCGGCACCGCCTCCTCGATGGCCGCCTGGATCGTCCACCGGCCCTCCCCGGAGTCTTGAACGAATCCCGTGTAGTTGGAGAGGCTCTGGTTTTCCACGAGGGCCATCGCCGCCAGGTCGAGAAGCCACGAGCCGACCACGCTTCCCCGCCGCCACAGCTCCGCTATGTCCGCGATGTCCAGATCGTATCGGCAATCTTCCGCCACCTCTTTGGCGTTGGCATTCCGCAGAATATCGAATCCCTCGGCGTAGGCCTGCATCAGACCGTACTCAATCCCGTTGTGAATCATCTTCACAAAATGGCCCGCCCCCGCAGGCCCGCAGTGGAGGTAGCCATCCTCCGCGGTTCCCGACTTCTTCTCGCGACCCGGCGTTCGCGGCGTATCGCCTTTTCCAGGGGCCAGCGTCTTCAGGATTGGCGTGATCGTATCGACCGCATTCTTCGGACCGCCGATCATCATGCAGTAGCCCCTCTCCAAACCCCAGACGCCTCCACTGGTTCCCACGTCCACGTAGGAAATCCCCTTGGGCTCAAGCGTTTTCGACCGGCGAACGTCGTCTTTGAAATACGAATTGCCGCCGTCAATGATGACGTCCCCCTTTCCCATGCCTTTGGCGAGCGCCGATACGGTTTCTTCGGTCGGCTTCCCCGCCGGCACCATGACCCAGGCGACCTTTGGCTTGCCAAGTTTGGAAGTGAAATCGTCGAGGGACGCCGCCCCAGTCGCTCCCTCTTTGGCCATCGCCTTCACATTGTCCGCGCTCAGGTCAAAGACAACGCATTCATGCTTGCCTCGAAGGAGGCGCCGAACCATGTTGGCCCCCATCCGGCCGAGGCCGACCATTCCCATCTTCATACGTTCCTCCCTTTCGATACTACCGCAGAGCCTCGCGAATGACTTTCCCCAACAAAGCCAAGCCCGACTCCACATCTTTTCCCAAGTGGACCCGAAGCGCCCGCCGCTCGCGCTCCGCCAGGACCTCGAAATCGCCCCGGGCCTGGGCGGCTTTCACGACGCCGAACGTGTAGTTCTGCCCCGGTACGGGCAGATCTGCCGCATCGTCGCATGTAACTTGTAGGAACACCCCGCTGTTGGGTCCACCCTTATAGGCCTGACCCGTTGAATGCAGAAAGCGAGGACCGAAGCCCAGACAGGTGGCCACCCGTTTCGAATCCCGCACTGCGTGGCGGATCGAATGCAAAGTGCGTTCGTGCGCCTCCGTCATTTCGACGTAGGCCAGGAGCGCGAAGTAGTCCCCCGCACCCAGTCGGTCAAGATGCGACTTCAAATACACGGAAAGCGTACGCGATTTTCCCACCCCACGATTGAGTGCCGCGGCATTCATTGCGTCCGCGTACAGTGCCAGCCCATCCGATCTAAACAGGGGTGTTTCCCCGGGCAGGGTGCCTGACTTCTCATATTCTGACGTCAAGCGACGCGTGGCGATCTTGCTCGCCTCCACATCCGGTTGGTTGAACGGATGGATTCCCAGGATCGAGCCGGCTACGGCGGTGGCGATTTCCCATCGAAAGAATTCCTGCCCGATTTCGTACGGATCGGCCATGTGGATCCGCACGACCGGGTGGCCCGCTTTTTCCAAAGCGTCCACGGCCACATCCTGTTTCGGGTCGGGTGCCGAATCGAGCCGCATATGGACGAACACGCGATCCTGGCCGTAGGCCGAGGGCGGTCCCGGCTCCTCGATGTCGATCGGGATGAGTCCTTTGCCGGATTTCCCGGTCGATTCCGCCAGCAGTTGTTCCAACCAAGCGCCCAAGGCCGCCACGGCCGGCGACGCGATGAGTGTCACCTTGTCTTTCCCCTGGCGCACCGCTTCACCGAGAACGATTCCCAGCGCCACGCCGGGATTGCTTTCAGGCGGCACGCACGAAGCGCACGAATGAACCATCTCCTCGGCCCGATCGAGAACTTTCGATACATCCAGACCCATGATCGCCGCCGGGACCATGCCGAAATCGGACAACACGGAATAGCGCCCACCGATGCTCGCCCTTCCGAAAAAGACATGGCCGAATCCATCGCCTTCCGCCACCGCCTGCATCTTGGATCCCGGGTCCGTAATGGCGATGAATCGACGACCTGCATCCTTCTCGCCCAACGCTTTCCTGGCCTTTTCGAAGAAGTATTGCTTGAAGATATTTGGTTCCAGCGTGCTGCCGGACTTGCTGGAGACGATGAAGAGGGTCTTGGATAGATCGATCCGCCCCTCGAAGGAGGCGATTTGCGCAGGGTCCGTCGAATCGAGAACGAGCAACTCCGGAAATCCTGCGATCCGTCCAAACGTCTTTTTCAGCACCTCTGGACCGAGACTCGACCCCCCCATCCCCAGGAGGAGCGCGTGCAAATAGCCTGCTGTTCGGACCTCGTCGGACAACCGCTTCAGAGGGTCCAAATGTGCGAGCTGGTCGTCGGTGATGCCGAGCCATCCCATCCAGTTCGATTCATCGGATCTTGTCCAGAGGCCCGTATCGCGCGCCCAAAGACGGCGGATCTTCCCTCCCTTGCGCCAATCCTCCACGGTCGTTTTCACGGCCTTGTCCAAATCGGGGGGCAGCGTAAAGGTCTGACGATCCAGGCGCGGTCCCAACACGATCTCGCGTTTTTTCTCAACCGCCGCCAGCAGCTTGTCGAAGGCGTCCGAAAACAGCGTGACGGCTTCATCCAAAAGCTTGTCGGTCACGCGGTCCATCGAGATGCCGACCTGCTCAAGGATTTCCATCGAGTCGTGGGCCTCTTCCAGATGCTCCTCCAAACTCGCCCTCGGCCGGCCGTGCTCGCGATAGGCATCCAGCGTGGCGCCGGGAACCGTGTTCACCGTGTCCGGCCCGATCAGTTCCTCGATGTAGAGTACATCCCGATACGTGGGGTTCTTCGTTCCCGTGCTGGCCCAGAGGAGGCGCTGCGTCTTGGCGTCCTTGGCCGCGAGCGCCTGCCACCGCTTTGACCGAACGAACTCCTTGTAGCGCTGATAGGTCAGCTTGGCATTCGCGATGGCCGTTTTGCCGAGGAGGCTTTTCAGAAGCGACCGGTCGACTGCCCGGATCTCCCCCTTGAGCCGCGCCTCGATCTGACCATCCACCGCGGAGTCGATCCGGCTGATGAAGAAACTGGCAACGCTGCACACCGAGCCGATTTCGCCGCCCGCGGCCAGTCGTTTCTCCAGACCTTCCATGAAGGCTTCCGAAACTCGCTCATACATCGCCCGGGCGAAGAGGAGCGTGACGTTGACGTTGATGCCTTCGCTGATGATCTGAACGATGGCGGGAATCCCCTCCGGGGTCGCCGGGACTTTGATCATGACATTGTCACGCCCCACGGCATTCCAGAGCCGGCGCGCTTCCTCGACCGTGGCCTGGGAATCGCGGGCCAGGTACGGAGAGACTTCAAGGCTGACATACCCGTCTCGCTTGGCCGTTTTCTCATAGACGGGCCACAGCACATCGGCGGCATCCTGGATATCCTTCACGGCCAGTTCCTCGAAGAGGGATTTGGCGTCCAAGTCTTTTCGGCGTTCGACCGCCTTGAGCGCGTTGTTGTAGTCCGGGCTTCCCGAGATCGCTTTTTCAAAAATGGCAGGATTGGACGTCACACCTCGGAGTCCATCCTTCTCGACCAGTTGATGGAGTTCGCCGCTGGTGATCAAGCCGCGCCGGATGGAGTCGAGCCAGATGGACTGTCCGAGTTCCTGCGTGGCCAGAAGGGGATTCACCCCGCCACCTCCATCCATCGAAGAACACCGTGGCGGGCGCAACCCGGGTACATGCTTCAGCGGTGGGATCGGACTCGGCGTGCGGGGGGCGTCCGTTTGGCGGGGGAAGCGGCCGGAGGCCGGACGGGTTCTCCTTGTCTCGAATATTTCTTTTCGAGAGTGTTTACCTTGTTCAGGCGACGCACATGCCGCTCCACGGTACTGAACTCCGTGCTCAAGAACGCGGTGACGAGTTCGCGCGCAACCTCACGGCCGATGACCCGTGCTCCCAGGACGAGTACATTCATCGCGTCGTGCGACACGCCCTGCTTGGCCGAATAGGTATCGTGACACAATCCGGCCCGGATCCCCGGGAGTTTGTTCGCCGCCACGGAGGCGCCGACCCCGCTCCCGCAGATCACGATCCCTCGATCGGCCTTTCCTTCCCGGATGGCCACTCCGACTTTCTCCGCGTAGTCGGGATAGTCGGCCGGCTCCGCGCTGTAGGTGCCGACGTCGGCCACCGGATGCTGAAGCTCGCGCAGGACGGCTACGACGAACTGCTTCAGTTCGAATCCCGCATGATCCGATCCGATGACCACGCGCATCAATTCCTCCGTTGGTTACTCATGGGACGCATCAAGGAGCGGGGATCTTACTTCTTTGCCGCGGCGAATTCGAGTACTCGTTTGTTCCGAAGTTTCATCACACCCCAAGCGTCCTATCCCTTGAGGGACAGCTGTGCCCTCGCTCCGTCCACGACCCTATCCACGGTGAAGCCGAACTTGGATTGAAGCTCCTTGAGGGGCGCCGAGGCGCCGAAGGAGCGCATGCCGATGACGGCGCCGGTCAAGCCCACGTACCGCTCCCAACCGAAGGTCGCGGCCTGCTCCACCGCCACCCGCGCTTTCACGTCAGGCGGAAGGACGCCGTCCCGATAGGACACGGTTTGTTGTTCAAACAGTTCCCAGCAGGGCATGCTGACCACGCGGGATCGCACTCCCGTCTTCGCGAGCTTTTCATGCGCCTCTATGCAGAGGTTGACTTCGCTTCCGCTGCCCATGAGGATCACGTCCGGCTTGCCGTTCGGCGCGTCGGCGAGCACATAGGCGCCCTTCGTAAGTCCGGAGGCCGACGCGAATTTCGAGCGATCCAGCGTGGGGATTGCCTGGCGGCTGAGGACGAGCGCCGCCGGCTCATGTTGAAGTTGCATGATCACTTTCCAGGCTTCGACCGTTTCATTGGCGTCCGCCGGGCGGAACGTGAGTAGGCCCGGTATCGCGCGAAGAGAAGCCAACTGTTCAATCGGCTGATGGGTGGGACCGTCCTCACCAACCCCAATCGAATCGTGTGTGAAAATGTATATCACGGGAATTTCCATGATCGCCGCGAGGCGGATCGCGGGACGAGAGTAATCGCTGAAGATGAGAAAGCCCGACCCAAAGGGTCGCACTTTGGAGAGCGAAAGCCCGTTCAGCACGGCCCCCATCGCGTGCTCACGCACGCCGAAATGGAAATTCCTCCCGCCGGGCGTCGAGGCGGTCGAATCCCCCGCCCCGTCGAACGTCAGTCGCGTTTTGGTGGAAGGAGCGAGGTCGGCCGAGCCCCCGATCAGCCATGGAATCTCCTTCGCGAGAGCATTCAGGATTTTGGCTGAAGCTTCGCGTCCCGCAACGCCCTTCACGTCGGGGGCAAACGTCGGAAGATCTTTGTCCCATCCGGCCGGGAGCGCACGTTTCTGCATGTTCAACAAGCTCTCGGCGAAGTCCGGAAACTTCAACCGGTAGGACTCGAAACGCTCCATCCATTCTTTGCGAAGACGCGAGCCCCGTTCCCCGATCCCCTTGCCGAAGTGTCCGCGTACCCCGTCCGGCACCAGGAATTTCGCATCCTCCGGCCAGCCGTAGTTCTTCTTCGCCGCCCGGATTTCGTCTTCCCCCAGCGGTTCCCCGTGCGCCGCGCTGGTGTCCTGTTTGTGGGGCGCGCCATACGCAATGTGACTATCGACGATCACCAGTGTGGGCCGGTCGTTTGTGGCTTTGAACGTACGAAAAGCCCTCTCCAGCATGTCCAGATCGTTCGCGTCCCCAACCCGCGTCACGTTCCATCCATAGCCGATGAATCGCGTGGCCACGTCCTCGCTGAAGGCCCAGTCCGTGTGCCCTTCGATGGTGATCCGGTTGTTGTCGTAGATCCAGCAGAGATTCGACAAACGTAGGTGACCGGCCAACGAGGCCGCTTCGGAGGAGACGCCCTCCATCATGCAACCGTCCCCGCAGAGCGCATAGACGCTGTAGTTGAACATTTCGAGATCGGGACGATTGAAGGTCGTCCCCAACCATCGTCCCGCGATCGCCATGCCGACGCTCGTGGCGACGCCCTGTCCCAATGGGCCGGTGGTGGTCTCCACACCGGAGGTCCAGTGATACTCGGGATGGCCGGGACACCTGCTGTCAAGTTGTCTGAACCGCTTGATGTCGTCCAGTCCCACCGACGGCTCGCCCAGACGCTCATATTTCGCATTGACGGCTTTCACACCCGCGAGGTGCAACAGCGAGTAAAGCAGCATCGAGGCGTGCCCCATCGAGAGGACGAATCGATCCCGGTTCGGCCAGATCGGATCTTCCGGATCGAAGCGAAGAAACCGCTGCCAAAGGCAATACGCCACCGGCGCCATGGCCATCGGCGTTCCGGGGTGGCCGGAGTTGGCCTGCTGAACGGCGTCCATGGCCAGCGTTCGAATGGTATTGATGCAGAGTGAGTCCAGTGACTTATCGTCCACGAGTCCTCCCTTGAAGCATTGAGCGGCTAGCAGAACGAGTAGGGGAGGGTCTTCAGACCCTCCCGACAGGACGGAGCATCTAAAGATGCGCCCCTACAAATCTGCATTCTGTTGGAGCCTCTTTGTTTTTCGCGAGGTGGGTGCAAAAACGCCCATTTCCAATCGGAGGTACTCCCCGAGGGACCACGCCTGGAACGGGCAGCCGCGAGAGATATGTGGCGGCTCGGCATCTGCAATTTCTGAGATGTGCCCCAGTCCCGCTTCGTCCAGGTGCGCCCGGAGTCCCGGCAGGAAGCGTGACCTCGCCTCCCGTTTCGCGTTCTCCGAACTTCCACGCACCCGAATCCATGCTTCCACGAACGGTCCCATCAGCCACGGCCAGACCGTCCCCTGATGATAGGCGCCATCGCGTTGGTGCACCCCGCCTTCGTATCGCGCCGCGTACCCGGATTCGCCGGGGGCCAGAGTTCGCAGTCCCATGGGAGTGAGGAGCCGGTTTTCTACGACTTCCACAACTTGTGTGGCGGCATTGCGGTCAAGCAATGAGAATGGCAGACCGCCTACCGCAAAGATCTGGTTTGGGCGAAGGCCTGCGTCATTCCGTCCCGGCTCGTGATCCACGTCGACCACGTCGAAGAGACAGCCGCGACCGGAATTCCAGAATCGTGCTCGAAATGTTTTCTGTAGGCTCTCGAAGGGGCCGAGGGAGCCTCCCTCCAGTTCGCCCAGGATCCGGACCGCGTTCAACCACAGCGCCTGGATCTCGACCGGTTTTCCGATGCGAGGCGTGACAGGCCGTCCGTCCACTCTCGCATCCATCCAGGTGAGCTGTGTTCCGGTCTCACCGCATGCGAGAAGTCCGTCGTGGTCCTGATGAATCCCGTAGCGAGTGCCCCTGGCGTAGCCGTCCAGAATGGCCCGAACCGCCGAAACCAACCGGACGCGCAACTCCTCGGTCACCTTGAATCGCCTTGACGCGGCCAGGCGCAGAAACTCATAGACCGCCACCACGAACCAGAGCGAGGCGTCCACCGAATTGAATTCCGGCTCTCCGCCCGAATCGGGAAACCGATTCGGAAGCATGCCCTCCGATACCATGTCTGACCAATTCGAGAGAATGTCGTGAGCCTCCCCGAATCGGCCTGTAGCCAGACACAGTCCTCGGAGCGAGATGAACGTATCCCGCCCCCAATCGGTGAACCACGGATAGCCGGCCACAAGAGTCTTGCCTTCTCCCCGCTTGGTGGCATCCAGCCAGTCGCGGGACGGCCATGCCGTCCTGGCGCCGCCTCGTCGCACCAGGTAAGAATCAGCAGACTGGTGGAGCGGCGAGGAGAAACGCTTGCGTCGGTTCAACTCCGCCTTTCGATGAGCCTCAAAGCGCGACCTCGCGTCAATGGTGGCGTCCACGGATGAACCGGCCTGCTCAGCCGATAGAATCCAGATCGCCGGGCCTGCCGACAGATCCCACTTCATCACACCGGGCGATCCGAGATCCTCACTGGAATCCAAGCCCCGGTCCCGCTCTTGGGCGTACAGGAAGTTGCCGTACCAGGTCGGCTCATGGCGGTACGTACCGTTCATCCGACTGACCACTCGTGGATGGACGGCATAGGGTCTCCAAGACACGTAACCTTCACCCGCCCCTGACTCAAAGTTGAACGATGGGTTGTTGTGGTGCAACGAGTGGTAGTCACGACCTGACAGGAAGGGACGGACACGAAGCCGGCCTGGCTGCTTCTTGCCAAGCACTTTCCAGGAGATGCACACGGATTGTGTCTCGTGCGGCACGAACAGCTCGTGCAGGAGGCGCGTCCCGTTCTCAAACTGGAACGTCCATGTGGGCCACGGGTCGGGCTTGAAGGAATCGATTCGGGTCATTCCATCCGGATGCACCACCTCCGGCAGGTATCGCTGGGAGGTGATCGCATAGCTGCCCTCCGGGGTGTCGACCCAGGCGTCAAACCCGTTGACGAGCACCACACGGCCGGCGGGGGGATCCGTGGCGACGAGAAGGAGGGCGTGGTAGCGGCGGCTGCGGATTCCGGAAACTGTTCCTGACGCGAACCCACCGAGGCCGTCCGCCTCCAGCCATTCCGCGTTGGGATCGAAACCAAGACCCTCCAACAGAATGACCTATTCGTAGGGGGGCATCTTTAGATGCTCCTCTTATCGGGAGGGTCTAAAGACCCCCCCCTACCCATTCTGCCAGGGACTCTAGATGGCATGTCGGGCCAAGTCTTGAAACAGTTTTGCAACGAGCGCGGTCCAGCCCGTCTGGTGGCTGGCTCCCAAGCCCTTGCCGGAGTCTCCGTGGAAATACTCGTAAAAGAGAACCAGGTTCTTCCAATCGGGGTCCCGGGCATATCGCGCGTCGTCACCGTGGCAGGGCCGTCGTCCTTCCGCGTCCGGCAGGAACAGACGGGACAGCCGCGTGGCCAGTTCGTGGGCCACTTCCGACAGATTCATCCTCCGCCCGGACCCCGTGGGACATTCCACTCGAAACTTGTCGCCGTAGAAATGGTGATACCGTTCCAGAGCCTCGATGAGCAGGTAGTTCAGCGGGAACCAGATCGGCCCGCGCCAATTGGAATTTCCCCCGAACAACGCCGTGGTCGATTCTCCGGGAACGTACTCCACGCGATATTCGTCGCCGTTCAAGCCGAAGACGTAGGGATCTTCGCCGTGCGCCTTCGAGAGCGATCGGATGCCGTAGGGCGACAGGAACTCCTTTTCATCCAGCAGGTAGCGCATGACTCGCTCAAGGCGCCGGCGACTCGGGATGGCGAGCAGCCGATGGCTGTGATTTCCCTCCTCCACGGACTCCATGTACGAAATGGTCTCCGCAAGATCCTTCCTGTTTTCCAGAAACCACTTCATTCTTTTCGAGAAACCCTTCAATCGGCCGATGGTTTCCCAATCCAGAACCTCCACGGCAAGAAGCGGGATGATCCCCACCATCGACCGTACCCGCAGCGGGATGGTTCGTCCGCCAAGCAGGAGCTGGTCGTAGTAGAACCCATCCTCTTCGTTCCAGAGTCCGGTGCCCCCAAGAGTGTTCATGGCGTCGGTTATCGCTACAAAATGTTCGAAGAATTTCGAGGCGACGTCCTCGTAGGCGGGTTCTTCCTTCGCCAGTTCAAGCGCCATGGCCATCATCGTGGCGGCGTAGAACGCCATCCAGGCCGTGCCGTCCGCCTGTTCCAAGTGCCCGCCGGAGGGAAGAGGCTTGGAGCGGTCGAACGCGCCGATGTTGTCGAGTCCCAGAAAACCGCCGGCGAAGATGTTGTTTCCGTCCACGTCCTTCCGGTTCACCCACCACGTGAAGTTGAGAAGTAATTTCTGAAACGTCCGCGCAAGGAAGAGGCGGTCGCGTTTTCCGCGGGCGCCGGTCATCTTGTACACCCTCCAACACGACCACGCATGAACCGGAGGATTCACGTCGTCGAACGCGAACTCGTAGGCGGGCATCTGGCCATTGGGGTGCATGTACCATTCGCGCAAGAGGAGGATGAGCTGTTGCTTCGCGAACTCCGGATCAAGTTGCGCGAAGGGAATCATGTGGAAGGCGAGGTCCCACGCCGCGTACCACGGGTACTCCCACTTGTCCGGCATGGAAAGAACATCGCGGTTGTAGAGATGGACCCACTCGCGGTTGCGACCCTTCCGGCGATTCTCCGGCGGCGACGGTTGTGAAGGATCGCCTTCGAGCCAGTGGCCGACGACATAGTGATAGAACTGCTTGCTCCAGAGGAGTCCCGCCTGGGCTTGCCGAACCACGGAGCGGGCATCCGCCGAGAGCGAGTTGGGAAGTATCTCCTCGTAGTAGGCATCGGCTTCTTCGATCCTCGTGGCGAAAACACGGTCGAAGGCTTTCCCGAACGTGATGGAGTTCCGGTCTCCTTCACGCCGAAGCCGGAGGGAAAGCGAAACCGTTTCGTTCGGCGACAAGTCCAACGTGTAGTGCGCCGCCGCTTTCGTCCCCACCGCCGCGACATTCACGGCCTCGCTCCGGCCGTGGACCACGGCGTCGTGAAACCCGTCCTTGGAAAATCGCGCGCCGTTCTTGAACCCGTAAAGGCGCTCGAAGTTCGTTTCGTTTTCCGTGAAGAGGAAGGCCGGCAGGTTGCCCTTTGGGCTAGGGCCCGCGTCCAGCCGGTATCGGCCAAGGGAAACGTGCTCAGCCGATATCGCATTGGCCGACATCAACGCGAGCGTCGGTTTCGGCCAATAGCCTTCGCCGGACCTGCCCCACGACCATGTGTTGCGGAACCAGAAAGTCGGGAGCACGTGCAGGACCGCGCGATCCTTGCCGTGGTTTTCGATCGTCAGCCGGATAAGAATGTCGTCCGCATCAGCCTTGGCGTACTCCACCCAGACATCGAAATAGCGGCCCTGATCGAACACGCCCAGATCGGCCAGTTCGATCTCGGGATGCGATCGATCCCGTTTCCCTGCCTCCTCAAGGAGACGGCCGTATGGGAACTCACCATGCGGGTATTTGTACAGGGCCTTCATGTAGGAATGCGTCGGCGTGGAATCGAGGTAGTAGTAGCTCTCCTTCACGTCCTCACCGTGATTGCCTTCCGGGCCGGTGAGACCGAACAGCCGTTCCTTCAGAATCGGGTCCTTTCCGTTCCAGAGCGCCACGGCGAAGCAGAGGCGGCCTTCGCGGTCGGAGATCCCGAGTAGGCCATCCTCCCCCCAGCGGTACGCCCGACTTCGGGCATGATCGTGCGGGAGATACGACCAGCATTCGCCTCCGGGGGAATAGTCTTCCCGCACGGTCCCCCACTGCCGCTCCGAGAGATAAGGCCCCCAGCGCTTCCAATTCTTCTCGCGCCGGGCGTCCTCCGCCAAACGCAATGCTTCAGCTCCGGCATGATTCCGTTTGTTCATATCGAAGACAATTCACTCCTAAGGTTCAAGAACTCCTGCTCGGGAACGCCATTTGCCCGAACACACTTGTCCGCGGACCACTAGGCCGCGTAGTGGTGGAGCAGCTCGGAGACAAATGCCTGGTAGGGAATTCCCAGTTGCCTCGCCTTCTTCTTGATGCTCTCCAAATCCTGACGGTTCACCCGGATATTCAGGACGGCGTCCTTCTTTCGGCGCGCAATAGCCTGCGCGATGGCTTCGAACTCCGCCCGTTTCACGGGGCGGTACTCGCCCCGTACCAAGGCGCCTTCAATCGCCCTTTCACTCCGGCTCAGATTCATCCTTTTCATGCCAATTCTCCCTTCTTCCACATTCGCGTGTATTTCCGGCTGGGGAAAAGCGTCTTCAAGAAAACGGTCTCTCCCCTTGCCACATAGGGCACTACCCAAATGTAGCCCCCAAGTTCGAAGAGCAGGATATTCTGGTGCGAACGGCTCGGGTGCTCCTTCACGGCTACCAGCCTTGCTCGGACGATCTCCTCGAAAGAGACGCCCCGTTTTCTCTTCAGCTTTTTGCTCTTGGAAAGAGCCCACCGGACATCGGCCATCTCATGGAGTTGTAATACAAATGTATATACTAATCAAGAGGAGGGGAGCACGCTCAACAGGTCATGTCAAGCGCCAAAACCCAAAACTCAATATTCAATTGCCCCGACGTTCTTATCTGGGGAGGGCCCCCACCGCGGGAATCGGGCATCGAGAAGAGTGGATTTCCTCGGGAGACCAACCCGAACGCTCCCTAATCGTCACACTCCATGACTCCCGAGCGCAAAAGCGACGGAGGTCGTGCTCTTGGACGATAATCACAACCGGATCGCGATCCGTCAACCGCGGCACCATGACCTGAACGCCCGGAATACGCCGGATCGATGAAAAGGACGAACGAGGTCGAGACCTTCTGCCGCCAGGTGCGCGCACGGTCCGCCGAGAACAGGCAGGCTATGCTCGCCGTGCGTGCTTTGCCAGGGCAAATGATCTCAGTGCTCCGCCAAGAGATCGACTCTCCGGTGCGTGTCGTCTTCCTCTTAGCGCAGGATGATCGGGACTACCGGCAGACGCTCATCGAGGAATCAGTGTCCGGACAGCGTTGGCGCAGACGCAATTCCAAGCAGCATGTAACCGACCGTGAGATGGTTGACCTAACCAACACCCTTCACGGCTGGACAAGGTCCGTATACGCCTTCGGTTGCGCATTCGTCCACCTTTCCAACTTCCACGACCATCAAACCCGAGATCCGTTGGACCAGATTTCCGCGGCCGAGCGAAATGCGGTTCTCGACCACCTTCGCCATTACCACGGTGGCCCAAACGGAGCGGCACCCACATTCTTGGAACTTATGCCATTCTTGCCAAGGGTCTTTGCGAAAATCGCCGACAACCTGGAGTGCTACGTGAAGCAGCTTGAGCAGGACGACAACCTGGAAACGTGAGACGGTGCCACGATAGCCAATCGGGATCTGATCCCAGCTTCTACGGAGAATCTTCGCCGCACTTCTTGCCGGTGCGCACCAAAACGGGTACTCTTGGAGCTATGGCGATGGTCCGGAAAGATCCCAGGCGTGCATCCCCGAAAAGACCCGATGCCGCGAAGGCACGCGCCGCGCTCCACAGTTTGCGCGCGAGCCTCGCGAAAAAATCCTCCCGTTTCGAGGGCATGACGGAGGAGGAGGTGATTCGGGTGTTGAAAGAAACCCGACGCCGGCTTTGGGAGAGAAAGCTTGCTGTTGGTGCTTGATTCGAATGAGTACATTTTCGGCATTGCGCCACCGGGGAAGTCCTCATGCAGGGCTCTGCTAGACGCGGTCCTGGCGGATCCTCTCGCCAACTCGCTCAGGATTCCCCGGACCATTGTGGATGAGGTTCGCGGGAATCTCGCCTCAGAAGATTTCAAGACATTCATGACCTTCATCAACGCCCTTGCCATAATTGACGAGGACTTCGAGGTTCCCTTTGAGACGGCGTGGAAGTATGAGGCGAAGGGCCTGAAACCCGGGGATGCGTTCATTGCCGGATACACAGAGTGGGTCGGCGCAAACTTCTTGGTGACGGAGAATCGGCGGGACTTTCTTCACCGTGCAGGCGAATTTCCCTTCAAGGCGGTAAATGCCGAGACTTACTTGAAGCTCATCAAGTGGAAATAAGCACCCGCAATCGCAACCGTTGAAGGCTTCAGGCGGCGACGGGCTGGAAACGAGAGCGAAAAGCCTCTTCGGTCATCTTCGCGGCGGAGGCGAGCCGCCGAACTTCCTCTGTCGATTCGAAATCGCTCTTTCGCAGACGGATCATGTACCGGAGGGCCACCTCGTAGCTCTCCGACTCAACATCCACCAGCCTGAGTCTCGTCCGGCCCGTCTGAGGGTCCACCATCGCGCCGAACGGAATGGGAACCACCTTGCCTTCCGACAGGGCCACCATCACATTGGGTCCGGATTCCAGGAGGAACTTTACCGCGGCGTGACCCAGAGTGCGGGTGTACTCCAGGTCAAAGGCAATGGGCGCCGCACAGCGGAGTTCATAGCCGATGTTCTTGTCCGAAATAGGAATGGACATCCCGCGCTCTTTCAGGCTCTGTTCGATCCGGCGCTTCATGAATTCGGCAAAGCCCAACTCCGCCAGCCGGAGGTGACCGTGCTCGTCCGTTCGGGCTTCGTCCAGTCCCTGCAGGCCGTCGGCCCTCAATTTCTCGGCCACACCTTCGGCGACCACCGCCACGCCATCGTCTTTGCCCGCCGCGCGCCGCTTGATCATCGCGCCCTCTATGATGTCGCACACATGGCGCACGGACACCATGGATGGAAACTCCTCGGGGATGACCGCCAAGGTGGCCCCGGCGGCACGGGCGATGCCGAGCGCCAGGTGGCCCGCGGAACGTCCCATGGCGACCACGATGAACCACCGTTGCGTTGTACGGGAATCCTCCATTAAATTGCCGACCAGTGCGGCGCCCAGCTCGCGCGCCGTTTCGAATCCGAACGTCGGCATTCCGCTCGGGAGCGGGAGATCGTTATCGATGGTCTTCGGCACGTGAACCACGTTCACCTTCCCCCCGCTCGCCTCGTGGAGCTTCACGGCGGTGGTGGCGGTGTCATCTCCCCCGATTGTCACGAGGTGCTCAATCCCGAGCGCGGCGAGGCCGTTCAGAACGTTGCGCATGCTCTGAGCGTCCTTCGTCGGGTTGGTCCTGGAGGTCCGGAGGATGGAGCCCCCGTGCGTATGAATTCTGGAAACGTCCTCAATCTTGAGCGATTCCACCTGGCTGACTCCTCCGGCGGCAAGGTGTTTGAACCCGTCCAGGATTCCCACCACCTCGCATCCCCGGTTGATCGCCTCGATTGTCGCCGAGCCGATGACGCCGTTGATCCCCGGCGCCGGACCGCCGCCAACGATGATCCCGACTTTTCTTGTCATGCGGGCTTCAAGGAATAGAGCAGTGCTGCGTAGGCTTCCGCCGAGTGATCCCATGAGAAATCCTGCTCCGTGCAGGTCTTCCGCAGCATCGACAGGCCGCCGTTCGCGCAGGCTTCCCGCGCCCGGCCCAGCGCGTCAACCACCGAATCGGCCGTCAACGGCGAAAAGAGGAATCCCGTTCGACCCTCCTCAATGGTATCGATCAAGCCCCCGACCCGATGGGCTACGGGAACCGCCCCATAGCGCATCGCAATCATCTGGGTGAGTCCGCACGGCTCATACCGGGAGGGCACGAGAAACAAATCACTGCCGGCGTAGATACGGCGCGCGAGTGCGTCGTCGAAATCGACCTTGACCGCGAACCGTCCGGCCAACCGCCCGCCGGTCTCCCGCACCGCCTTCTCCAGCGCCTCGCTCCCCCGACCGAGCACGGCCATCTGCATACCGCTTTCGACGATCCGATCCGCCGCTTCGCACACCACGTCAATTCCCTTCTGCGGCGTAAGCCGTGAGACGATGCCCACGAGGACCACTTTCGGATCCATTTCGAGGCCCATCTCTTCCTGCAAGGCGGCTTTCGACGCCGCCTTCCATCGATCAAGCGAGAGGGTCAGTTTCTTCTTGAGAGCCTTGTCCTTGCGCGGGTTCCACACCTCGGAGTCGATGCCATCGAGAATGCCCGTGAGCTTGGCCGCATATTTCCGCAGGAGACCATCGAGCGCAAACCCGGCCTCGGGGGTCTGGATCTCCCGGGCGTACTGCGGACTCACTACGTTCACCGCGTCGGCAAACACAATCCCGGCCTTGATGAAATTCACCTTCCCGTAGAACTCCAGGACCTCGGTGTTGAAGTCCTCCGCCGGAAGTCCCAACTCATCCAGGACCTCCTTTGGGAAAACGCCTTGGTATCCAAGATTATGGATGGTGAGAAGGCATCGCAGATTCGAAAGCGCCGGATCTTCACGATAGGCGGGATACCGCCGCAGGAGGTACGGCACGAGGGCCGTGTGCCAATCGTGCGCGTGCAGGACATCGGCTTCGAACAGTCCCTGCCGCACCCCTTCAATCGCGGTAAAGGCGAGGGCGGAGAATCGCCGATGCTCATCCGCGACATCCCCGTCGGAATCGTTGTAGACGTAGGGACGATTGAACAACGAGGGTGCGTCGAGGAAGGCCCACCGCACGCCCCTCTTCTCTTGCGTGAACACCTTCGCCGGGATGGCTTCCCCGGCGAGTTCGAGCCGGATTTCCCGGCCCCCTTTGATCTTGATTGAGGTCGGCCGGTACATCGGACTCAAGACCGTCACTTCAAATCCCTTTCCGGACAACGCCACCGGCAGCGAGCCCATGACGTCTCCGAGCCCGCCCACTTTGCTGTATGGAAACACTTCCGAAGCCACCATCAGAACACGCATCACTACACCCCCCGTAAAAAAGTGGCCGCCTCTTCGGGCGGCGCGGGATTGATGAAAAAACCCGCTCCTTTTTCGAACCCGGCGATCCGGGTCTGTATGGGCGTGATTTCGAAATGCCAATGGAAGGAGTCCTCCACGCGGTCCCCATCCGATGGCGCGGAATGAAGGTAGAAATTGTACGGAATGTGGCCGAGCGTCCGGTCCAACCGGCGGAAGATGTCGCAGAAGATGGCCGAGAGGTCGTCGAGCTGGGCGTCGGTGATGTGTTCATAGTAGGCGGCGTGATGCCGGGGCGCGATCCATGTCTCAAACGGAAATCGCGAGGCGAACGGTTCGAAGGCTACGAAATCCTGCGAGACCGACACGATGCGCTCGCCCTGGTCCATTTCCTGCCTCAGGATGTCGCAGAAGATGCAACGTTCGCGGTAGGTAAAATGGAATTTGGCGCCGTCCATCTCCGTGGCCAACTCCCTCGGGACGATGGGCAGGGCGATGAGCTGGCTGTGCGGATGTTCCAGCGTGGCGCCGGCTTCCTCGCCGTAGTTCTTGAAGACGACCATGGAACGCATCCGCTTGTCGCGCTTCAGGTCGTTGATCCTTTCCCGAAAGACCCACAGATTGTCCCGCCACAGGGCCGTCGTACAGGTCGAGAGTTTTTCATCGTGCTTCGGCGACTCGATGATCACTTCGTGCGCGCCAACGCCGTTCATGATGTCGTACACGCCCAGACCCCGACGGTCGAGTTCCCCCTCCACCCGGAGCGCAGGGAACTTGTTGGGCACCACCCTCACCCGCCAAGCCCCGTCTCGGCCGTTCAATCGCAAGATTTCGGGCGGCGTCAGGTGTTCATGGCCCACGCAAAAAGGACAGTTGCCTTGCGAGTCCGCCGAGGGCGCCGTCATCGTGATCTCCCCGAAATCGGAGGCGCGCTTTCTCCGCTCGGTCGATATGATGACCCAGCGGCCGGTGATGGGATCCTTTCTCAGCTCAGGCATGGGTGGGCCTAGAGCTTAGCATAGATCGTTCCTACACACTCCACATGCGGTCCTCGAAGTCCGCCGGGGGCACGTCGAAACTCAAAAACCCAAGCCGCGGATATCGATCCTCCATCTGACCCTTCCGGCGCACCTCCACCACAAAGTACACGCGGGTTCCGGCCGGTGCCTGAAGCGGTTCCAACGGAACGCTCATCTCGATGACCTTCTGCCGCGCCGCCACCACCTTGCCCACCGCTGCGAATCCCCCTTCGGGCGTCCGGCTGAGGAGCGCGCCTTCCAAGGGAAGGATCTTGAAGTCCCGCAGCCCAAACACGAGATGGACGTGCAGATCTTCCGCTTCCTCCTCCGGCTCGGCGGGATCGAGGCGGAGATAGAGATGAGTCGAATCGAATCCGTAGTAGATCCGGTTCAGGTAGCCCACGCCCGCCGCGAGTCGTCCCGGATCACTTCGGCATTCGTAAGAACCCGCCGCGTACCATTCCGCGTAGCCCGAGACCAGCCCGTCGATCCGGGGCGAAATGAATCCCACGGGGCCGCGCGACTCCTCCATGATCCGGACCGGTTCCAGGAGATACGGCGGCGGCTCGCACCCCACGGCGTTGTAGACCTCGATCAGGTTGTTTCTGAACAGGAGGTCGAAGGTGTCGGCCTGATCAGTATGGAATGAATCGCCGTACCACCAGAACCAATCGCTCCCCTCCGCCGCGTACATGCGCTCCAGCGCCTTCTCACGAGCCTCCGGGGTCGATTCCCTCCGCGCGAGAAATCCCCGAGTCTTGGCCAGGATCTCCCACGCACGGTTCTTCCCCGCCTGCCCGATCCACATTTCGAACTTTCCGTCGATCCACGAACCCGTTTGGATTCGGTCCGTTTCCCGAATGTCATCGCGCGGATCGGCCAGCACGTCGGACGGCGTGACCAATTCGCAATCGGACGCATGCTTGAGGACCTCCACGAATTTCTTCAGGAACGGGCCGCCGTGCCACGGATAGTACTCCCAGGGATTCTCCCCATCGAGGGCCAGGGAAAGGACCCCCCCCCCGGAGCCTCGCGCCGTGGCAAGCCGGCGTTCAAAATCGTTCACGGCATCCGATTCGTGCATTTTGTGGTATTTGAATCCGAGTGCGTCCGAAATCGCCCGGTCGCGAAAGAAGACGACCACATCGCCGTTTCCCACCCGCGTTCGCCAAGCCTTTCGATGGTCGCCGCCGGAGGGCATCAGCGCCTGGTCCGTCATCACCCAGCGCACCCCCTTTGAGGCGAGAACCGGGATCAGCTCGGGACACATCGACCCCTCGGAGGGCCACATTCCCACCGGACGCTTGAGCTTTTCTTCGATGAACCGGAGTCCCCGGTCGATCTGGGCTTCCGCGTCATCCGGATAGGAAAACCCCACGGCGGGCAACGGTGCCGAGGGCATGCACCGGCGGGCGTAGCCGGTATCCAGGAGGAGCGGCAGAACCGGATGGTGCAGAGGGCTCGTGGATACTTCCGTTTTGTCCAGGATCCGGCGATGCAGCGCACGCGATTCCTTCAGGATTTCTCGTTGGCAGTCGAGAACGAAGACCTTGTCCTTCTCCGTGAAGTGCGTCCCCTTGCGCACGAGCTCCGTCAGATCGGGATGCGATTCGAGAGCGGTGAAACCGAACCACGTCAGGTTGAACCACACCTGAAGATCGCAAAGATCCGCCTTCGTGAAGGACATGGCCAGATCCTCCATTTCCTCCGGAGTGATCCGTTTCCCGCGTTTCTTGAAGAGCTCCCAATAGCGCGGGTACGGCTGGATCATCGTGTCCGGGTTGCAGGAGAAGAAATCCATCAGCAGCGCCTTGCGGTCGGCCGGCGTAAGTTCCCCGGCGGGCTTCTCCGTCAGGAGCTCGAAGGCGTCTTTCGTGCCCTGGACGTACATGTCGAGCTGCTTGAGAAGGGAGGGCGTGATGTTCAGCGTGATCTTGACGCCTTCGCGTTCGATCAGCGTGAGGACGTCGTGATACCCGTGGATGGCGTGAAGGCGCACCCACGGAAGGAGCAATCTTCCGGAAATCGGATCTTGGTACAGCGGCTGGTGCATGTGGAAGAGAATGACCAGCCTCATTGGATCTCCTCGGGCCGGTCAGCTCAAGACCGTCCCCTTCGGAATCACCGTCAAGCCGGACTCGGTGACGAAAAACCGTTTCCGATCTTCCGCATGGTTGAACCCGATCTGCATGTTGTCCGGAATCTTCACCCCCACGTCCGCGATGACTCGTTTCATGCGGACATAGCTCCCCACGTTCACTCCCGGCATGAGGATGGATTCCTGCACCGTCGCGAATGAATCGACCCGCACCTCGGGAAACAGAACGCTCCGGCTCACTTCGCCGCCGGCCAGAATGCAGCCCTCGGCCACCATGGAATCCAGCGCCATCCCCATTCGATTTGAATCCCCTCCTGAGAAGACAAATTTCGCCGGCGGGAGATCGAAGTGGCCGCACCGGATGGGCCAATCCTCGTTGTACAGATTGAAGTGCGGCGACACGCCGATCAGATCGAGGTTGGCATCGAAGTAGGATTCGAGCGTCCCAACATCTCTCCAGTAGGCCGTTTCCTTCCCGGAAACCCCAGGGACTTCATTCTCGTGAAAATTGTAGGCGAAAACGCGATGCTGCTCGATCATCCTTGGAATAACGACTCTCCCGAAATCATGCGACGAATCGTGGGCTTCCGCGTCTTCTTTAAGAACCTGCTTCAAGACATCGGTATTGAAAATGTAATTCCCCATTGAAGCAAGGACCTGCCCATCGCTTTCCGGATGCACATCGGCGGGCTTCTCCCGGAACTCGGTGACGCGGCCCTCGGCATTGACGTCGAGCACGCCGTACAGGCGCGCCTCGTGAGCCGGACGCGGCACGGCCGCAATCGTCAATTCCGCCCCGGCCCCGATGTGGAACTTGAGCATCTGGCTCACGTCCATTTTGTAAATGTGATCGGCGCCGAAGATACACACGAAACGCGGGTCCTCGTTCTCCACCAGGTTCAGGTTTTGGAAAACGGCGTCCGCCGTTCCCATGAACCACCGTTCCCCCACGCGCATCTGGGCGGGCACGGGATCGATGTAGTGATTCAGGACGGAGGACAGCCGCCAGACCTTGGAGATGTGGCGGTCGAGCGAGTCGGATTTATACTGGACCAGAACCTTAATCTTGTAGAATCCCGAATTGATGAGGTTGGAAAGGACGAAATCGATGAGCCGGTAGCGTCCGCCGAAGTGGACTGCCGCCTTCGCGCGATCCCGGGTCAGTGGGAAGAGCCGCTCGCCTTTCCCTCCGGCCATGACGAACGTCAGCGCGTCGTCATTCTGCGGACAGACTACGCACTGGGTCATGCTCTTGACGGCCGTGCCTCCTCCCTTCGCTTATACGCTCTCAACGTCGGCGGGGTCCATGACTCGCATCATACAAAACCGTCCGGCCCGGCGCCAATGATCGCACCCTTGAGATTCGGACGGGCTGGGTATATGGGGAAGTCATGACCAGGGATGGCACTCGCCTCGTTCTCCGGCCATGCCCGGCCGGGGCGACCGTTGCGAGCGCCGCGAGTCTCCTGCGCGTCGGCACGGCCGACCGTTCGTGAAATGTATCCCCCCCGCGGCCCGCTCCAACCGCGCATCGCCCTCTCCGCGGGGCTCCGGGGACGATGATAGGATGAGCCATTGAATCCCCGCATCGCGTACTTCACGATGGAGATCGGCGTCGATCCCGCGATTCCGACGTATGCCGGCGGACTCGGCGTCCTCGCCGGTGACACCCTGCGCGCCGCGGCCGATCTCGCTCTCCCCCTCGTAGGCGTCTCGCTCCTCCACCGAAAGGGCTACTTCCGCCAGCGGCTGGACAAGGAGGGCAATCAGACCGAAACGCCGTGCGACTGGAATCCCGAAAAAGTCTTGGAACCGCTCCCGGCAAGAGTTTCGATCGAGCTTGAAGGACGAACGGTGCGGGTCGGCGTGTGGCGGTTTCTTATCCGGGGCACGGGCGGAGGCGCGGCGCTGGAATCTTATGGTGATTCCACCCGCCGTCCCCGAAGTGGAGCGGAGGGGGTCGTTCCGGTCTACTTCCTCGATACGGACCTTCCCGAAAACACGCCATGGCACCGATCCCTCTGCGGCGCACTGTATGGAACGGATCTTCGATATCGTTTCTGCCAGGAGGCCGTGCTCGGCCTCGGGGGCGTGGCCGTCCTCCGGGCGATCGGGCACGAGAGCATTCGGTTCTTCCACATGAATGAAGGACACTCGGCCCTCCTCACGCTTGCCCTTCTCGAAGAGCGGCTTCCGGGTCGAAGATGGGAATCGGCCACGGAGACAGATCTCGACGCCGTACGCCGACAATGCGTCTTCACCACCCACACGCCGGTTCCCGCGGGACACGATCAGTTTCCGTGCTCGATGGTCGCCGAGGTGCTCGGCCGGGTGCGCTCGGACGCCCTCGATCGGCACGGCTGGTGCGATCGGACCCAGCTCAACATGACCCACCTGGCCCTCATGCTGTCGGACTACGTGAATGGAGTCGCCATGCGGCACGGCGAGGTCTCGCAGGATTTGTTCCCCGAGACTCCCATCGAATCGATCACGAACGGTGTGCACGCGGGGACTTGGGCCTCCCCGTCATTCGCCGCGCTCTTCGATCGCTACCTCCCCGCATGGAGAGGCGACAACTCCTACCTTCGATATGCCATCCGGATTCCACCCGCCGACATTCACCAAGCCCATGTGGAAGCGAAGGCCGCTCTCCTCGCCGAAGTGGAGCGCCGAACTCACGTCCGCCTCGATCCCAACGCCCTCACGCTCGGATTCGCCCGCCGGGCCACCGCGTACAAGCGGGCCGATCTCCTTTTCACCGATCTGAACCGGCTGAGATCCATCGCCTCCCAGCACGGCCGCCTCCAACTTGTTTTCGCGGGAAAGGCTCACCCGAATGACGAACCGGGAAAACATCTGATCCGACGGATCTTCCAGGCTTCCGCGGCCCTTTCGGAAGCGGTCCCCGTGGTGTATCTGGAAGAGTACGACATGGCGCTGGCCAAGACCGTTTGCGCAGGGGTGGACGTCTGGCTCAACACGCCCCAGCAGCCTCTCGAAGCTTCAGGCACAAGCGGCATGAAGGCCGCGGTGAACGGCGTCCCCAGCTTGAGCGTCCTCGACGGCTGGTGGGTCGAAGGGCATGTCGAAGGCGTGACCGGATGGTCCATCGGCGGCCATTGGGAGGACCTGAAGGTCCTCCCCTACGAAGCATCCCGTAGGGGCGAGGCATGCCTCGCCCCTACGGCTCCCTCTTCTTGGGCTCACAACGATCGCCGCGGTGACGAGGTCCGTTCGCTCTATGACAAGCTCGAACAAACGATCCTGCCGCTCTACTTTCAGCGACCGGAGGAATTCGACCGCATCCGCCAATCCACCATTGTGGTGAATGGGTCCTTCTTCAACGCCCACCGCATGATGAACCAGTACATCCGCAACGCCTACCGGGAGTAAGATGGCGGACAAGATGGAGGCCCTCCGAAGGCTTGCGGAACTTCACGGTGTCCAGACCACGTACTACACGATCGAAGGCCAACGGCGCGACGCCAAGCCTGAAGTCCTCCTTGCCATCCTGAAAGCACTCGGCGCGCCGATTCAGCGTTTGGAAGACGCTCCGGACGCCTTGCACAGATTGCTAGACGCCGCACAGCACCCCCCATCCGCACCTTCCTCCTCAAGGGGGGAAGGGATGGTAGCCGCACCCTTCATGGGTGCGTCTTCAGACGCAGGCATGAAGCCTGCGCCTACCCCCTCCCCCTCGAAGGGGGAGGGTGAGGGTGGGGGTGGGGGTGAGACCTTACAGCCCCTGAAGGCCTGGTCTCCCGGCAGCGGTGAACGCCGATGGGGGGTGTTTGTCCCGCTCTATTCTCTCCGTTCGTCGCGCAACTGGGGCGTCGGCGATTTCACCGACATTGAAAACCTTGTGGATTGGGTCGGCGGTCTCGGAGGAGGAATCGTCGGCACACTTCCCCTCCTGGCAACCTTCCTCGACGATCCCTTCGCCGCATGCCCTTACACACCGGTCAGCCGGATGTTCTGGAATGAGCTGTTCATCGATGTCGAAGGCATCCCGGAATTGGCGGACACACCGGAAGCCTCCTCGCTTGCGTCGTCAGCGGATTTCAGATCGGAAATTCGCGAGCAACGCGAAATACAGCTCGTGGACTACCGGGGTGTCATGCAACTCAAGCGGAGGGTGCTGGAGCGATTGGCCGACTCTATCTCTTCACGGCCCGGCGGCAGGCTCGATGCATTCCTCGCATTCCGCTCCGAGCACCCGAGACTGAACGACTACGCCCGATTCCGCGCGGTAGGGGAGCGGAGCCAGCAGCCTTGGAGGACATGGCCCGAGCCGGCCCGGAACGGCACTCTCACCCCGGGCGATTCCGACCCCCGCGCCGAACAATATCATGCCTATGTGCAGTGGATCGCCCACGAGCAGTTGACTTCTCTCGCGCGGCGGGCACGAATGAAGAATGTGCTCCTCTACCTCGATTTTCCCCTGGGGGTTCATCCCGACGGCTACGACGCCTGGCGGTTCAGCGAGATGTTCGTCGAGGGTGTTTCCGTCGGCGCTCCTCCGGATCCCTTTTTCTCGAAGGGCCAGCGTTGGGGCTTCGCTCCCTTGCACCCGCAACGGCTACTCGACTCGGGGAACCGGCTGTGGTCGGACTCCATCCGCCACCACATGGGCTGCGCGGGAATACTCCGAATCGATCACGTTATGGGTCTCCATCGCCAATTCTGGATTCCCGATGGTTTCGAAGCGATGGACGGTGTCTACGTGCGGTATCCGAAGAGCGACCTCTATGATGCGTTGTGCCGGGAATCGCTCGCCCATGAAACGATTGTGGTGGGTGAGGACCTCGGGACCGTTCCCGAGGAACTTCGGCCTGCCCTCCATGAGCGTGGGATTCTCCGCCTTTTCATCCTCTCGTTTGAGCAAGACCTCACCGGCGGGCGGCCGCTCCCAACGCCTCCCTTCGACTCCGTCGCCGGGCTGAACACGCACGACATCCCGCCGTTCGCCGCCCTCTGGGGTGATCGCCCGAATCGATCGGAGGCGTTGCGCCGCTGCCACGATCATCTGGCCGGCGGGCCGGCCTTCGCGACGCTCGTGAATCTCGAAGATCTATGGTTCGAAACCGAACCGCAGAACAGGCCGGGCACGACCGACGAATTCCCCAATTGGAGGCGGAAGGCGCGAAAAACATTTGAGGAATTCTCCTCGGACGGGAGCATCATGCTGGCGTTGAAGCGAGTGGACCGGCTCCGGCGGGGAGTACCTCCGGAATCTTAATCATGTTCACCGTTTCCTCCGCGCTGACCGATCTGGATCTCCACCTTTTCAACGAGGGGACGCACGGCCGCCTTTATCGCAAGCTCGGAGCCCATTCGATCAATCCCCGGCCGGACTCCGGAGTGCGCTTTGCCATATGGGCACCCGCCGCGGAAAGCGTCTCCGTGATCGGCTCGTTCAATCAGTGGAAACCGAACGTCCATCCGCTGTCCGCGAAGGGAAGCTCCGGAATATGGGAGGGCACGGCGGAAAAAGCCCAGAAGGGCGATTTGTATAAGTTCCACGTTGTGCCCAGGGGCGGCGTCGCACGTTTCGACAAGACCGATCCCTTCTCGTTCTTCACGGAGCAGCCGCCGAAAACGGCCTCGATCATCTGGAATCTCGACTACTCGTGGGGGGACGGCGAGTGGATGCACGGCCGTGGGGAACGAACCACCCGCTCCAAGCCGGTCTCCATCTACGAAGTTCACCTCGGCTCGTGGAAACGCGTGGCGGGCGAAGGTCATCGATCCCTCTCCTACCGGGAGGCCGCGGCCCAACTCTCCGATTACGTGAAGGACACCGGCTTCACTCACGTCGAATTCCTCCCTCTCATGGAGCACCCCTTTTTTGGTTCATGGGGCTACCAGACCACCGGGTACTTCGCGCCGAGCAGCTACTACGGAACGCCGCAGGATCTGATGTTCCTGATCGATACCCTCCATCGCAACGGGATCGGCGTCATCCTGGACTGGGTCCCCTCGCATTTTCCCACGGATCCCCACAGCCTCGGAGAGTTCGACGGAACCCACCTGTACGAACACGCCGATCCCCGACAGGGCGTTCACCCGGATTGGAACAGCTACGTCTTCAATTACGGCCGGCATGAAGTCCGGAGTTTCCTCCTGAGCAGCGCCATCTTCTGGCTCGACCTCTATCATGCCGACGGCCTTCGTGTGGATGCCGTCGCCTCCATGCTCTACCGGGACTATTCGCGCAAAGACGGCGAATGGATTCCCCATCCCACGGGAGGCAGGGAAGACACCGACGCCATCGACTTCCTGCGCCGTCTCAACGAGACCGTCTATCAGGAGTATCCGGATGTCCAGATGATCGCCGAGGAGTCCACGGCCTGGCCCGCGGTATCGCACCCCACAAACACAGGCGGGCTCGGCTTCGGCTACAAGTGGGACATGGGATGGATGAACGACACCCTGCGCTACTTTTCGCAGGATCCCGTCCATCGCAAGCATCACCACCCAAAGCTCACCTTCCGCCAACTGTACTCCCACTCCGAGAATTTCGTGCTGCCGCTGTCGCACGACGAAGTGACCCACGGAAAGGGTTCGCTCCTCGGGAAAATGCCCGGGGATGACTGGCAGAAATTCGCCAATCTTCGCCTCCTTCTCGCGTGGCAGTTCGCGCAGCCCGGCAAGAAACTCCTGTTCATGGGCGGCGAAATCGGTCAGCGAAGCGAATGGAATCACGACGGAAGCATCGAATGGCCACTCCTCCAACACGCACCCCACGCCGGCATCGGGAAGTGGGTCCGGGACCTCAATCGAATCTATGTAACCTCGCCCGCGCTCCATGCCCTCGACTGCGACCCCGCGGGATTCGAATGGATTGAATGCAATGACGCTTCCTCCAGCGTGTTGGCTTTTCTCCGCCGCTCCGCTGATCCGGGAGAGACCGTGCTCGCCGCCTTCAACTTCACGCCTGTGGTGCGCACCTCATTCCGGGTGGGCGTTCCCTTCGAAGGCGCCTGGCAGGAAACGCTGAACAGCGACTCCACACTCTACGGCGGGAGCGGCCATGGAAACATGGGCCAAGTCACGGCGATGGCCCTCCCCTCCCATGGCCGGCCATTTTCCGTTGTCCTCGCCCTCCCACCCTTGGCGGCCATCTTCCTCTCGGCCCCCGTACCCGAACACGCTCCTGTCCGATAGCACCGCGTTTCTTTTGACAGCCACTCCGTGTCACGGGTAGACTTCCCGTTGGGCCAATGGAGATCGGACTAGTCCACATGGTGAGGCGTTACGCATGGTTCCCGATACCGGCCTTGCTGGCCTCCGCACTCGTCTTCTCCTGCGGTTCCGATGGACCGTCGTTCGAACCGCCCCCCGCTCCCGCGAGAGGTCTACAGCTCCGCATGACGCCCTTCGATATCCAATCCAATCACGAGCGGGAAATTTTCCAGGCCCGGCGGCTCGAATCCGACGAAGACCTCTACGTCAATCGAATCGAGGTTAAGATGCCCGAGGGCAGCCACCACTTCATTCTCTATGTAGCCGATCCGGAGCGACAGGACATCAAGGAAGGGACTCGCCAGTTCTTCAATTCCGACGATCCTCTTTTCGCAGAGCTCAAGTTTGGCGCCCGCGAAGGGAGTTTCGTTCTGGGCTCCCAGGAGCCCTACCTCAACATGCAGTTTCCAGTGGGAGTGGCCTTCAGACTGCGGGCTCAGCAGTGGCTCATCTTCAATTCACATTTCATCAACCTGGACGGCTCACATCCAATTCGCGGCGAGGTGGCCTTGAACCTGCACACGATTCCGGAGTCCGACGTGCGCCATCTGGCACGGCCCATATTCGAGAACAATCCACTCATCCTCGTGCTGCCCGGCGAGACTCGCACCACCGAATATGTGTGGACACCCGACCGGGACATCCAACTCCTCTCCCTCACTTCCCACATGCACAAACGCGCGATCGATTTCACCGCCCGGCTGATTGAGGGCGGTCAGAAGGTCGATCCCCCTCTCATGTCCACCCAAACCTGGGACCATCCCGCCGTGAGATATTTCGATCCTCCCCTTCCCATCTCGGAAGGTCAGGGCGTCAATTTCTCCTGTACACACACCAACGACAAGAGTATCCCCCTCATCTTCGGCTTCACCTCGGATGACGAGATGTGCATCATGATCGGTTTCTATTACGCCGAATCCGACCGCCTCTCCCTCCACTAGGCCTGACACGCCCGCCCCGCCCCTGGACTCCCGGACTAAACGACAGTAGAACTCGCCTCAGGCAGGACGGAGATCGGTCCGAACCGATCCATGCCCACGAAACCGGATGGATCCAATCGAAACGACCATATCCCCCGCGAAGGAATCTCCCAACGACCGGGAGATCATCCGCGAGGTTTTGGGTGGCCACACGCAGAGCTACGAGGCGCTCATTCGCAGATATCAGGACCGGATTTTCGGATTTTGCATGACGACACTTTCAAACCGGGAGGAGGCCGAGGAGGCCGCCCAGGAGGTTTTCGTAAAAGCGTTTCGGTCGCTCGCCCGATTCAGGGGCGACGCAGCCTTTTCGACGTGGCTCATTCGGATTGCCGTGAACGAGTGTCGCGATGCGCTCCGACGGCGGTCCCGCCGCAGGGAGCTTTCCCTGGAGGAGCTGCAAGACAAATACGGAGAACAGGCCCGCACACTTTTTCTCGACCCGGCCGGGGAAGCCGACTCGGAGATGGCCGACCTCGTGGATCAACTCCTTTCATCTCTCCGGCCCGAGGAGCGAACCCTACTCGTCCTCCGCGAACGCGAAGGGCACAGCTACACCGAAATCGCGGCGATCCTCGGCTGCTCCGTCGATGCCGTGAAAGCCCGACTTCGCCGCGCCCGCCAGTCCCTGCGCGAGATGGCGCGACACTTTTCACCCTGACTCAACGTCTAATCCTTCAGGCTCTTTTTGAAAATGCGTTGGACCGGTAGGCGCAGGCTTCAGCCTGCGTCCGAAGACGCACCCTAAAGGCCATGTTACATGCCGTGCCATCCGTGGCACGGCGACATCTCATGGCCCCATACCGTCCTCGGCATGGGGGTGCGGCTACCCGGACATCCCCTCGGAAGCGATGGGGTTTTCAAACAGAGCCTGAAATGATCATGGACCACCGACAAGCTTGGGAGCTCCTCTCGCCCTATCGCGACGGCGAACTGAACAATGCCGACCAGAAGGCGGTCGCCGCCCACGTCGCCCATTGTGGAGAATGCCGATCCGAACTGGCCGCGTGGAACTCCATGGGCGCCGCCATCTTCCGTCGGCCCATGGCGGCCCCGTCCACCCATTTCTCCAGCCGTGTCATGGCGCGTTTGGCCGACCCTCCCATTCCGGTCTTCGATCCCGTTTGGCTCAGCCTGCGCCGCCCCGCTCCGCTCCGCTCCGGGGACGGCGAGCGGAATTGGGATGCGGTCCTGCGCCGCTGGCTGATCCCTGCATTCGGCGCTGCCCTGGCCGCCGCGGCGCTGGCCCTCCTGGTGCCGGAACAAGATTCCACGGGCGCCACCGAACTCCTCCTCTTGGCCGATGCTCAGGAGGACTCCGGAACATTGGGGCCTCTCCTCGCATCAGAGATTGAAACTGATTCCTATGATGAACAGCTCTTGGAGGAACCATGAGACCTTCCTGGAAAACGATCTCCGCCTCGTTGGCCGTTGGACTCCTGCTTGGCGCCGCTTTCGGATGGTGGGGGCACCGCATGCGCCTCGATTCCTGGCGGGGCGAGCACCCCTACCAGCGCCTGCTTGAAAGATTCACTTCGAGACTCGACCTCACCCCGGAACAACAACGCCAGGTAGGCGCGATTCTGGAGGGCAAGCGCCAGAGGGTCCACGCGCTTCGGGCCGAAGTCCGCCCCCGATTCGATGACATCCGCCACACCACCGACGACGAAATCGCCCGGCTGCTCACACCCGGACAGCGGGAACAGTTCGACACGATGAAGGCGCGGCGCGAGGAGCGTCGGCGGAAGCACCATCATCCCGACGAATAGTCGCCCCGCGTCCATGTCTGTTCTGCTTGCCGTCGTTCTCATGCTCTCCCTCTCCCGGGCGGCCTCGGCGGAGTCCCTCACTTGGGACGCATGCCTGCGGGAAGCGTCCGAACGCAACCCCGAGTTGGCCGCTGCACAGGAACGCCTCGCCGCCGCCCGCGAGCGCGCCACCGGTGCGTACAGCCCCTTCCTCCCGCAACTCTCGGCGGGCGCGGACTGGTCCCGTGCCCGGTCTTCCGCCTCCGGTGGATCATCGGCAGCACGAAACGACGTGAGTGCGGGCCTCTCGGCCCGGCAGAATCTTTTTGCGGGCTGGAAGGATACCGCATCCCTCGGGAAGGCCCGCGCCGAACGGATGGCCGCGGAAGCCGACCTTCAGGACACCAGTTCCAGGCTCAGGCTGGACTTGGCATCGGCCTTCGCTCAGTTGTCCTTCGGCCAGGACGCTCTCCGGCTGGCCGAAACAATCCTCTCACGGAGGCAGGAAAACGTCCGGCTCGTCGAACTCCGCTTTGAAGCCGGGCGCGAGAACAAGGGATCGTATCTCCGGAGCAAGGCCGCCGGGAGTCAAGCCCGGTTCGAAGTCGCTCAAGCCGACCGCGCGCTCGGGGTGAAGCGCAGACAGTTGGCACGGATTCTTGGGCGGAACGACGCGGCCGACCTGGTCGTCTCAGGAGATGTTCCCCCGCTTCCCTCCGACCCCAATCCGGATTTCCGCGGTATCGCTGAGGATGTCCCCTCGCTTCAGCGCGCTCGCGCAGCCGTCGATTCGGCTGGAGCCGGCGTGGAGTCGGCGCGGGGCCAGCTCTTCCCCGGAGTCGACGCCCTCACCAGCTTCGCCCGCGGCGGCGACGAGTGGCCGCCCGATTCCAATCGTTGGTCCGCCGGCCTGTCCATGACCTATCCCTTCTTCCCGGGTGGAAGAACCGCCTATGATATTCGAAGCGCACGGGCCGAGGAGCGTCGCGCCGAAGCCACGCTGCGAGATACGCGTGAGCGCGCCGTGGCGGACCTGGAAGCGGCGCTGAGCCGATATCGGGACGCCGTCGAGCGCTACGGGGTCCAAAATGAATTTCTTGAGGCGGCGCGCCTCCGGGCCGAAATCGGCCGCAGCCAATACACAAGCGGACTCTTGTCCTTCCAGGATTGGGACTTGATCGAGAATGATCTCATTTCGACGGAGAAATCATGGCTCGCCTCCAAGACGGACGTTTGGCTGGCACAGGCAGAATGGTTGAGGGCGCAAGGGAAAGGTCTGGATCGATGAGAGTCAAATGGTTCATGATCCTCGCCGCGCTCGCGCTCCTGGCCGCCGGAGGCTTTTGGGCGCTTCGAAAAAAGGAGCGCAAGGCGGAAACCATCACCTACCGAACCATCCGTGTTGAGCGGGGCGACCTCCAGGTTTCCATTCTAGCTACAGGCATCGTTCAGCCGCGCACCCGCGTCGAAATCAAACCGCCCCTCGGCGGCCGCGTGGAAGACATTCGCTTTGGAGAAGGGCAGAGCGTGCAGAAGGGGGAGGTGGTCGCGTGGATGAGTTCGGTCGAGCGCGCCGCCCTCTTGGACGCCGCCCGTGCCAAGGGACCGGAGGAATTGGCCCACTGGGAACAGCTCTACAAACCCATGCCTCTGGTCGCGCCACTCAACGGGGTCATCATCGCGCGCAATGTCGAACCCGGCCAGAGCGTTTCGGCCCAGGACGCCGTGCTCGTCATGTCCGACCGGCTCATCGTCCAGGCCCAGGTCGACGAAACGGACATCGGGCAGGTGCGGGTCGGCCAGAGCGCCGAGATCGTCCTCGATGCGTATCCCTCCGACCTCATTCCGGCGCAGGTCTCGCACATCGCCTACGAAGCAAGGACCGTGAACAACGTCACCATCTACGAAGTGGACATCACGCCGGGCCGCGTCCCACCCTTCATGCGGAGCGGCATGACGGCCAACGTCACCATGAAAGCCGAAGCCCGCAAGGGCGTGCTCGTGCTTCCGGCGGAGGCGATTCGGCAGGAGGATGGTCATGCCGTTGTCTCCGTGCCCGGCCCAACGCCGCGCCAACCCGGTTCGAGATCCGTCGAAACGGGCGTGACGGACGGCAAGCGCGTCGAGATCCGATCGGGGCTCGCGGAGGGCGACGTGGTTCTGATGAAAAGTTTCCGTATTCCCTCCACCGAAGGAACCAAGACCAGTCCCTTCATGCCGTGGGGCCAGCGCAAGGCCGGCGGCAAGGAGGGAAAATCGAGATGATCCGGTTGGCCAACGTTCGAAAGAGCTATCGCATGGGAGGAAGCGAGGTGCACGCCCTGGCGGGCGTCAGTCTGTCCATCACCGAAGGAGAGTTTATCGCCATCATGGGACCCTCGGGCTCCGGCAAGTCCACCCTGCTCCACATCCTTGGCCTCCTCGATGTTCCCGATTCCGGCGATTTCGAAATCATGGGGAGTCGCATTTCCTCACTGGACGAGGAAGAACGGGCCGACCTTCGCGGCCGGTCGATCGGTTTCGTTTTTCAACAGTTCAATCTGCTCCCCAGACTCACAGCCCTCGAGAACGTGTCCCTCCCGCTTGTGTACTCACGGAACGGACGCCGTCCGGATCTCGCGGTGCAGTTGCTCCAGACCGTGGGACTGAGCGACCGGAGTCGCCACCGACCGAATGAACTGTCGGGCGGTCAACAGCAGCGTGTCGCCATCGCCCGCGCTCTGGTCAATTCCCCGCCCATCATCCTCGCCGACGAACCGACGGGGAATCTGGATTCGCAGAGCGAGAAGGAGATTCTTGACGCCCTGCGCAAGCTGAATGCCGATGGAAAGACCATCATTCTTGTGACCCACGAAGCGGATATCGCGCGGAGCGCCGGGCGGACCATCCGGATGCGGGACGGGCTGGTCCAGTCGGATGAACGAGTGGGCGCGCATAAGAAGCCCACTGACCTCCCGGTGACCGCGGGCCATGTTACATGCCGCACCATCCGTGGTGCGGCGACATATCATGGTCCCATACCCTCCGTGGCATGGGGCTTCCAGCCCGCGTCCATGGACGCACCCTCAAAGGGTGCGCCTACCTCGAACATGGATGCCCGGATTCCAATGATGCAAGTCCCCCACCACGCCCTCAGCCTCCGCAAACTCTCCGATCACGCCCGTCAGGCGGGTCGCGCTCTTCGCGCCAACAAAGTGCGATCCGGCCTGTCCATGCTCGGAATTCTCATCGGCGTCGCGGCCGTCATCGCGACGCTTGCTCTCGGCGAGGGCGCCCGGCGTTCGATCGAGGAGCGTCTCGCCTCCATGGGATCCAACCTCCTCGTACTTCGCCCCGGCTCTGCGCGACTTCACGGGGTTTCCCGGGAGGGTCCCGGCGTGGTTCGCCTCACGATGGACGACGCCGAGGCCATCCGCAAATCCGTTCCCGGTGTGGCCAAGGTGGCCCCCACCGTCAGCGGCCGCGGCCAGGTGGTGGTGGGCAACAAGAATTGGAACACCCAGATCCTCGGCGCCGTTCCCGAATATGCCGGGATGCGCGCGGCCTCACCGGGCTCCGGCCGCTTCCCCACCGAGGAGGAGATGCAGCGGCGGGCGCGGGTGGCCGTACTCGGCATGACGCCCCTGCGCGAGCTCTTTGGCGATCGCAACCCCTTGGGCGAATTCATCAAGATCAACAGGGTCAATTTCCAGGTCATCGGGGTCTTGCGGGAGAAAGGGGCCTCCACGTGGAGGGACGAGGACGACATCGTCGTGATCCCCTTGTCGACCGCGATGCGAAGGCTGCTTGGAAAGGAATACGTCGATTCCATCGACATCGAAATCGCTTCACCGGATCAGATGGAAGATGCGAGGACCGAGATCGAGAATCTCATCATGCGCACCCACCGAATTCCACCTTCGCAGCCCGATACGTTCCAGATCCGCAACATGGCCGAGATCCAGGAAGCCCTCTCCGAAACCAGCCGAACCCTCTCATGGCTTCTCGCCTGTATCGCCGCGATTTCACTCCTAGTCGGCGGAATCGGAATCATGAACATCCTTCTCGTTTCGGTCACGGAGCGCACCCGGGAGATCGGGCTGAGGAAAGCCGTGGGCGCCACCCGGTCGGACATCCTGGGCCAATTCCTTGTGGAGGCGATCGTCGTCAGTACGCTGGGAGGGATCCTGGGCATCACGCTGGGTTGGTCACTTACGCAAGGGATGTCCCGCATGGCCGGATGGGCCACCGCCGTGTCCCCCGGTGCGGTCGCGCTCGCCTTCTTTTTCTCCGCCGCCGTGGGCGTGGTCTTCGGTCTCTGGCCCGCCCGCCGCGCTGCCGCGCTCAACCCGATCGACGCGCTCCGTTACGAGTGACCGGCCTCGCGTTGACCTCCGGAGGATTTCTGGATACAATCTATTCTCATTGAGGAGCACACGATGATTACCATCACCGAGAAGGCAGCCGAAGAATTGAAGAAACTTCTTTCCTCCGAGGAGGAGTTGAAGCAGCCGGTCCTCCGTCTGAAAGTGGTCCCCGGCGGATGCTCAGGCTATTCGTACGCGATGGCGTTTGAAGAAGGCGCTCGAGCCAACGATGCCATTGCCGAGGTTCAGGGTGTGAAAGTGGCCATCGACCCCGACAGCCAGCCCCATCTCAAGGGCTTGCATCTGGATTTTCAGGACGGCCTCACCGACGGCGGTTTCAAGATTCAGAATCCCAACGCGAAATCGACCTGCGGCTGCGGCTCCTCGTTCCAGACTTGAGTTCCAGACCTCTGTAGCCGCGGGCTTTAGCCCGCGCCTTCCACGCAGCCTGAAGACTGCGGCTACCCCTGATTGGAAGCCGCCCGCTTCTCTAGCTTGCGTTCCCGCTGCGGATCAGCGACATGAATTCATTGCGGGTGCGTTCGTCCTTCTTGAAGACCCCCATCATCGAATTCGTCACCATCTTCGCATTCGCTTTCTTCACTCCCCGCATCGTCATGCAGAGATGCTCCGCCTCCATGCTCACCGCCGTGCCTTGCGGTTTCAGCGCGGTGTTCACGAAATCGGCGATCTGTGACGTCAGCCGCTCCTGAATTTGGACGCGGCGCGAGTAGGCCTCCACAATCCTCGGAATCTTGCTGAGGCCGATAATCCGCCCCGATGGAATGTAGGCGATATGGCAGCGTCCAAAGAACGGCAGAAGATGATGCTCGCATAGGCTGTAAAACTCGATGCCCTTGACCACCACCATCTCATCGTACTGCGACTCGAATAACGCTCCGTTGATCAGGGCTTCGGGCGTGACGGAATAGCCGGCCGTCAGCTCCTTGTACATGCGGGCGATGCGATCCGGAGTTTTGCGCAGTCCCTCCCGGCCGGGATCCTCCCCGACGGCCTTCAGGAGTTCGACGACAGCCGATTGAATGATCCCGTTCGAGCTGTGACCCGTAGCTTGTTTTTCTTCAGCCAATGGAACCTCCCACGCAATCCCCAATCCACGCTGGGACGTATTGCGAGACCGCGATGATCCCGCTTTTGGGTTGGACTGTCAAACTCCCGGTCTCCGACGTGGTCCATTCACACGTCGAAGACCACGAACGCTTTCCAGCATGGCCGCCCTTGCCGCCGGATTCGGCTGATCGAGAGGCCGTGGAGTGTCACCGCTTTTATTTCATCCTTCAGTTCGTGGCGTGCCGGGTCAAACCGTTCGCCTTCTATAACCGCGTTCAGAACCAGCCGTTGTACCTGTTCAGCCCCCTCACCCTCTCCCGCCAGGGGAGAGGGAGAAGATTTTCCCCTCACCCTCACTGGTTTGGCGCGATTCACCGATACTCCGACTCTTCGACCCAGCCACCCTCCGGCCTGCTGCCGGTAGTGGACCTCCCGAAGTAGCTGATAAAGCAGATCTACCGGCGATGACGCCCGCACCTTCAATCGCCACGTCCGCCGAGGTCTGATCGTATTCGGAGTTGTAATAAGGTCGAAATAAGCGAGAATCGCGTTCCGATACAGCGCTCTCAGAGTAGCTCCATAAACCTCGATGGCTAGATCCGCCGTATGTTCAACCTGCCGGTAGTCAGGCTTCTTCACTCCGGCCCCCGCAGACAGCCCTCAGAGCGATTTCCAGAATGGCTTGAAGTTCTTCTTGAGGTCTCCAACGTAATCCTTTATTCGGACGCTTGCCGCAGGAGTCTTTACCATCGGATCGTTCAGCAGCGCGTGGAAGACGGCCTGGGTGCCCTCCTGAAGTCCCGTTTCGGAATACCCACCTTCCAAGGCCACCACGAGCTTCCCATCGGCCGACGCGGACGCGACCGACTTCAGTGCTCGCGTCATGTAACCGTAGCCTGGGCCCGTGAGCCCCATCCCGGCAAGGGGGTCATCCTTGTGGGCATCGAAGCCGGCGGAGATCATCACGATTTGCGGACGATATTCCGTTGCGATGGGCAGGATCACCTCATCGAAAATCGCCCTGAACTCCCCATCGCCCTGCCCCGCCGGCAGGGGGACGTTGACCGTGAAGCCTTCGCCTTCCCCCATGCCGACGTCCCGATAGTGTCCGGTCCCGGGGTAGAACGGATACTGGTGGGTCGAGACATACAGACAATGTGGGTCTTCGAAGAATGCGTGCTGGGTCCCGTTCCCATGATGGACGTCCCAATCCACGATGAGAATTCGATCCAGCTTGTGCTTCGAGCGCGCGTAGGCGGCCGCAATCGCGATGTTGTTGAATAAGCAGAAACCCATCGCCCTGTCCCGTTCCGCGTGGTGACCCGGTGGACGGACCATGGCAAACACCGAGTCCAGTTTGCCGTCCATGACCCGATCCACCGCCTCGCACAATCCGCCGACGGCCAGCACCGCCGCTTCATACGAGCCTTCTGACGTTTGGGTATCGGCGTCGAGTTGCGCGCGAGGAGATCCCTGCGTCGCCCGGATCGTTTCGATGTGCGAAAGCGTATGGACGCGAGCGATATCCTCCTCCGTGGCCGGGCGAGGCACGACCGTATCCAGACGATCGTGGAGGCCGGAGGATGTCAGCCCGGACGTGATCCACTGGAGACGTTCCGACTTCTCCGGGTGCTGCCAGGTGCGATGTCCAAGGAACACGTCCGAGTAAAGAAGACCCACGCGGGACATAAATCGATCGTACCCGATTCCCCAATCCTTGACGAGGTGGAGGCGTTCTCATAGACTCCCCACGGTTCGATGACTGCCGGCAACGCATCCTTCACAAAGAGACTCGCCAAGCGCCTTCTCAAGTCGCACGATCTGGATCGTATCCTTCAGATTCGTATTCACGACCAGGGGTGGGGCTACGACAAGTTCGGGATGGACAAGTATTCCGTGGCGCTCACGTATGCCATGACCAAGTTTCTCTACGAGAGGTGGTTCCGGGTGATGAGCTTCGGTCACGAGCACATTCCACGGAACGGACGGGCCATCCTCGCGGCAAACCATAGCGGCGTCATCCCCATGGACGGTGGGCTGGTCGCTCTCGATCTCCTGCACCGGATGGACCCACCCCGTCTGATGCGAGCGGTGGTGGACAATTTCGCCGCCCGCTTTCCGTACATCAACATCTGGTTCAGTCGCGTGGGACAAGTCATCGGCACGCGCAAGAATTTCGAAGAACTCCTCAACAACGAGGAGCTGGTCATGGTTTTCCCCGAGGGCGCCAAGGGTCCGGGCAAGATGATTTGGGACCGCTACAAACTTCTCAAGTTCAACGTCGGTTTCATGGAGCTGTCGCTGCGATACAAGGCCCCGATCATTCCCATCGCCATCGTCGGCGGCGAGGAGCAGGCGCCGATGATCGGGAACATCAAGCCCCTGGCCCGACTCGCGGGGATGCCTTACTTCCCCGTGACCCCGTTCTTTCCCCATCTGGGACCTCTGTCCCTGTTTCCTCTTCCCGTTCGGTATCGCATCTACTATGGCGAGCCCTTCGATTTCCACAAAGAGTTCGGCGAGGACGCGGTAAACGATCCGAAGAAGGTCGAGAAGTGCGTCGGCATCGTGAAGGACAAGATCCACGACATGATCCAGAAGGGCCTCCGCGAGCGGAAGGGAATCTTCTTTTGAGTGGGAGAAACCAGCATGAAGTTCCGAAGGACGCTCCCTCCCGGGTTAGTTGTCCGTTCGGCGCGTGGCTCGCCTTGGTGGGCAGCATAGGAGGAATCCATGGCCGCTGAAACCAAGAACATGAGTCCGTTCTCGCCGAACAGTCCGGTGCAGGCCGAGTTGTTCGTGGGCCGCAGGGGCCAGATTCAGCGCATGGTAGATCGAGGAATCGTTCAGGTTGTCGCCGGCAAGCCAATGGCATTCTTCATCGAAGGGGAATACGGGATAGGCAAGAGCTCCATAGCCAACCTGATTCGATGGTTGGCTGCAAGAGATTTCGGGGTTTTTGGTATCTATGCACCGCTTGGAGGCGCAAGAGACTTGCGGGATGTAGGAGAGATCATCCTCCAGCAGACGGTGCGAGCCGGCCACCTCGATCCGACTAAATGGGAGGGATTGAAAGACAAGCTCGCCAAATACGTTGGAAAGCAGGAGGTGTCGCTGTTCGGTTTCGGCCTGAACCTTGATCTTGCAGCGCTGAAGACCGATGCGCCCCAGATCGCAACACATTTCGGACTGCTTAGCTTCCTTGGAGATGTGCTCGGGCGCCTGCGCCGAGCCGAGCAGAGTACCAAAGGAATCATGCTGGTCCTGGACGAAATCAATGGCATAGCGGCTAACCCGGAGTTCTCGCGATTCCTGAAGAGCCTCTGGGATGCGAATGCCGCCGACCCATCACACCAACTGCCCCTGATGTTGGTTCTGTGCGGCACCAAAGAGCGACGATTCGACATGATGGCCCAGCATGAACCTGTAGAGCGCATTTTCGAGCTTATCCAGATTGCGCCTCTAGACCAAGCGGAAATGGGGAACTTCTTCACCAGGGCGTTTGAAAGCGTTCAAATGAAGGTCGATCAGAACGTGCTGGAGTTCATGACATGGTATTCTGCGGGGTTTCCTCGGATCATGCATCTAGTTGGGGATGCGGCCTATTGGCTCGATACCGATGGCGTCGTATCGAAGGACGATGCGATAGGGGCGGTATTGACGGCAGCGGAGGAGTTAGGAAGAAAATTCGTGGACGCTAGAGTATACGCCGCTCTACAGTCGGCTGACTACCAGGCCATTCTCCAGAAGATTGGGCAATTGGGACCCGCCGAAACGGCTTTCAACAGGAAACAGGTCCTTACGGGACTGACGGAGGCTCAGATAGGCAAGTTCGACAATTTCCTGACCAAGATGAAGCACCTGAATGTGATCAAGCAAGGGCCGGTGAGGGGTGAATATGAGTTCACTATGCGCATGGTGCGCGTGTATATTTGGATGCGTAGCACCCCCCCCGTGACCCAACCCAAGTGACCCCGGCAAAGGACAAAATCAACGACATGATCCAGAAGGGTCTGCGCGAACGCAAAGGGATCTTCTACTGACGCCCTCAGCCCGGACTGCCGTTTGAAGCGTGAGTAGGAGGAAGGCTCCCGCAGGGGCGCCGAGCAAGACACAGATCGACAAGCTCGGCGAGCGTCTGAAGTCTGGAAAATTAACCGATTCCGATTTGATTGCCCTTGACGAGTATCGACGGTCCTTCGGAGAAGCCTTTGAGCACGCCATGGGTGAAATCCGGGACAAACTCAAGCTGAAACCCACGGGAAGACCCGCGAAATCCACAACTTCCATCATTGAGAAACTTCGACGCGAAAGCATCCGCTTGACGCAAATCCAAGACATCGCGGGATGCTGAATCATCCTGAGTGATATCGTGGAACAGAATCGTGTTGTTTCGGACCTGACACGCCTGCTACCCAAAGCCGCCGTTGCCGATCGACGCGAAACGCCGAGTTACGGCTACCGAGCCGTTCATGTCATTCCTAGAATCAAGGGAAAGCTGATCGAGATTCAGGTCCGAACCTTGTTGCAGCATCTGTGGGGCGATTTCTCCGAAAAACTTTCCGACAGGTTCGACCCTTCCATCAAGTACGGCGGAGGGGACTCTGACATCCGCCTAACCCTCCATAACACCACTCGTGCCGTAGCCGCACACGAAGGGTTGGAGGAACGGCACGCCAGATTGGCGGCCAAATTCGAGTTGATAAAGCGGGCGCGAACAACGAAAACCGAGACGCTATTTGATAGGGCAATTCGCGAGGTCCGAATCAGATTCATTAGGCTGGGATGGACATCAACTGACCCTATCCTTGATCTGGAGGGGGAACTTGAGCAAGCAACGCTGGAAATAGCTAGACAACGAGGTAAAATGGCAAACGTAATGGAAGAGAGCATCACTCGCGTAGAACGATTCGACAAGAAGGCCTGATGCTGTTCCTCATCGAATATGATCGGAAGGCCGGCACCCTCGTCAAGCTGGTCCAATACTCGGATTCCGAGCGGAAGAAGGCCCAAGAGGAGCGCCTTCAAACCGAGCTCCGTTTGAACCGAGAGCATATTGAGCACGAGGTTGTGATCCTGGATGCGGCAAGCGAGGCGGCGATCCGGACGACACATCGGCGATATTTCGAAGACATCCGCCAGATCGCCAGTTCACTCTCCAACGGCGGCCCCAAGGCAACCGCGCGCAATGCTATCTGAACAGGACTTCGGATTTCCGGCGGGAGGAGACGGAGGCGGAGGCGGGGCGCATGAGTTCAACGAATCCCTGGAAATAGGGACACTCGCGCCGCTGGTTGTGCGGCATCCGTAGAAGCTCTTCCAACACTCCCGTTACGCGCCACGGCTGCCCCTTGTAGAGCTTGGGAGCCGCGAGGGCGTCGTAGATGTCGGCTGCGGCCACCATGAGTACGAGCGGATCCGTTTCCTCCTCCGATCCGCGGGTGGACTCAAACCGATAGAGACGTTGGAGCGCCGGCGCCAGGTGACCGAACTGGAGTTTCTCCAAAGCCTCGCTCGTCTTTGAGAGAAGCTCCCCCACCAACTCCCCGCGATGCCCGAAATGGAGATCCGGCTGGTTGAGCCGATCGGGCGACAACGCGTGTTTTCCCAAATCATGCAGCAGCGCGAGAAGCATGAGGTCCCCTTCCGGCACTTTCTCCGCTTCCTTCCGACCCTCCGCTCCGCTCCCGGCTCCGCCACCCGCAAGGAATCGCCGCAAGGCCACCGCCAGCGCGGCAACCGTCTCGTTGTGGAGAATGGCGCCGTCTCGCGCCTGGATGCTGAGAAAATCCACCATGCCTAGTTGCTGCTCTTTGATCCGACTCACCTCATCCATCATGGAAGAACACTCCTTCGCAAAGCGGCTGGTGGCGTCCACCCGGTTTGCATCTTGCCCCAGCGTTCGGACACCCGCCACGCGGAAGCAATCCATGGCCCCCTTCCCCTTGACCTGCTGGGCTCCCAGCGGTTCAATGGTGAAATACCGATCGATGAGTGGAACGGACTCTGCGGAAACGGTCACCCCGCCCGCCGGGCACACTTTTTCCATCCGGCTGGCCACATTCACGGCATCGCCGAGGATGTCGTACAGGCTCTTGTTTGAAGGACCCAGGATCCCCGCGGTAATGGCGCCGGTGTTGATCCCAATCCGCATGTTGAGGGGGAACTGCTCGCGATGACCCGACTGGAGTGCAAGGGCGGCCAAGACGGCATCGATGGCGTGAGTGGGACTTCCAAAGGGGACACCGAAAATGGCCATGATCGAATCGCCGTTCGTCTTGTTCACATAGCCGCGGTAGCGCGCAATCGTGTCACCCGCGTGGCTGAAAAATCCATTGAGGCGGGAGAAGAGTTCGTCCGGCTCCATGCCCGATGAAAACTGCGTGAATCCCTCGAAGTCGGTAAAGAGAATCGTGGCCTTGAGTTTCCTCGGTTGAAGCTTGTCCTCGAGCAATTGCGGAATGACTTCCGGAGGGGCCATCCGGCCCAGAAGCTCCTCGCCCTTCTGCTTTTCCGTTCGCGCCGCATGGAGTGCGCCGGAGATCTCGCGGTTCGCCCCCTCCAACTCAGCCGTCCGCTCCCGAACCTTCTCCTCCAACTTCTCATTGAGACGCTTGAGCGACGCATTCGCCTGGTCCAGTTCAACCCGGCGTCGCTCTTCCGAGCGGTACATTCTAGCGTTGTCGATCGCCGCCGCGGCCTGGTTGCCCAGAATCGTGAGCAGCACTTCATCCAATTCATCGAAGGCGGCCATCTGCTCGCTTTCCACCGCCATCACGCCGATGAGGCGATCTTTCACCACCAACGGCATGGCGAGTTGGCTCTGCACCTTGGGAAGTCCCGGCAACGCCATCGTCGCAGTCGATGCGCCACTTCCGCCGGGGTTCATCTGCGCCCGGGCCGTGGACAGATAGGCCATCCCGGCCCCGATGTTCCCCATCCGCATCATCTTTCGCCGTTTGCCTACGACGCCTATCACACCCTGCCCCAACTTCACGCTGGCACCCGTCCCGTCCTTCTCATATCCGCGGCTCGCGGCTACTCGGAGGTCCTCCCCGGATTCCTCCGACAAGAGGATCATGGAGTGCTGAAATCCGAGGACCCTCCCCATCGAATGGAGAATAATCTCCAGCATGCGGTCCAGGTCGAGCGTGGAGTTCATCTCGGCGGAGATTTCCTGAATGATCCTGACCTGATCCGTCTTTCGCGAAAGATCACGGTTGAGATCCGCGATGATCTTTTCGTTCTGGAGGATTTGTTGGCGAACGTTCGGGACGGCGTCCTGGCTCACGCGGCCCCCCCCATCACGGCTTGATCTCGGAGGGAGGGATCCTTTCCTCGATGTTCTTGCGCACCGACAGAACCCGATAAATGTCCGCCGCCTTGAGCTTGAACACTCCGGACATGCCGGTCATGGAGGCGATGGCTTCGAGCTGCATGTCCATCGTATCGAACAGTTGGCCTTCGGTCTCCGAACGTTCAAATTGTATCTCCAAGTCCCACGTTTCGGCCGTGTTCGGGTCCGCGATCCACACGTAGGCATGGGGATTTTCCCTGATGTTCCGGCTCGTCTTGCTGAAAAACTGGAAAGAGAGGGCCACGTGATCAGGATCCACATAATACACTTGCGAGACCACCGTGGTATTGGGGATCCCCTCCAACGAACACGTCACCAGATGGGCGGGAATCACGCCCTGCATGGCGGGTTTGATCTCGTCCGGCAGCAGGCCCATCAGGCCATCTTCTTTCCGGCCTCGGGGCCCGGGGTTTGGAGATAGATTTCCTTCACGATGACCGTGACGGCCAGCGAGGGCTTGTAGGCAAATCCCATGACGAGCGGTTTGATGATCGCCTCGGGATAACCGGCTTGGATCGACGTGGTCAGAAGTTTCGTCCGATAAATTTCCTGAATGGCCGCCTCTCCGGGTTCGGTGGGCCGGGATGTGGCGAACTCTCCCTTGAGTTGGTAGTTCTCGTTGTTCACGGGGGAGCCTACGCCGACGGCCACTTTTCCATTATGTTTGAGATTCTCCAACATCCTTCCGGACGTCTTATCGGGGATGAAAAGCGTGAGGGCCTTCCTATCCGCGGCCACAGTCATACCCATGGCCCACGTGTGAAGGGGTCGCAGCCTCTCGTCGCGCGTACCGACCCCGATGTAAACGGGGCCGTGCAGAAATTCAACCAACTTTTCGGGGATCATCGGAGGCCTTCGGTGCGGGAGTGTAGCGCCTCACCCGTGACCGATCAAGTCCCAATTGTACGCACCCCATGAAGTCGAGAGACAAAGCCTCACCACAGAAATCCCCTACGTAGAAACGTGGCGATTAGCTTTTATTTGGCTCATCTTCGCCGGGCTGCGCGGGCGCGCTATCAGTGCTCTTCGCTTTGCCAAGTTGCTCCCGCAGAGCCCGCACGGCGTCTGCCCGCGACTTCTTGTCGTCTGGCACGACGTATATCTCGTGCAACACCGCCTTCAACGTTTCCAAGAACAGGTGAAGGTGCTTGCTGTCCCATGCCACCCAACTTTGTTCGTGAACGTGATCGCTGGTCATGTCTTTGACGTGGCCGAGGGTCTCAAAGAGTTCGGAGTCAACAGCCGGGTGTTTAGATCGCAAATCTTTGATTCTGTCGTCGTAGTACTCGCCATCAGCCCCGTGGATCGCGAGCAGTTGGTAAATCGCTTTGCGTAGGCAAGCCGAGGCACCGGTGAGATAGTTCATCTTCGCGCAGCCCTCGGCTTCTGTCATGAGCTCCCGCAGTGCAGCTGGGATTCGACGGTCCACAACAAAGAAGGACGTTGGCACTGAGTAAAAGAACGCTCTGTCGAGGTCTACATCCTCTCGAAAGTCAGGCCGGTCGGAGTATTCCGACTGAAGGTCTTTATAAGTAAGGTGCATTGAAACCTTCTCGCAGCTTGCGCATTGAACGCGCCACACGTCGCAGGTCTTTTGATTGGACCAGTTAAATTGCACACAGCCCAGATTCTTGTACTTGACGTGACGACGGTTGCAGAACGGGCAGTTATAGACGTCCGTCGTGATGAAGTATTTCGAATCGAGGTGTGATTGATCGTCCATGCGGATTCGCCTTGGAGCCAGCGTTGTGGTTCAGCCGCGGCCGAGCCGAAGGCGGGGCCGTCGGCTGGAACCGCCGGCTAGTCCGGACGCTCTCCGAGCGACCTCGACGAGCGAGTGGAGCGCCTTGTTTACGGCGGCGGAGTTCGGAAACACCGCCGAAACGTCATCGTCCAACACAACAACATTGGAACTCGCCTTCACGCGCCCCAAGTAGCGCCCGCGCTCCATTTGTGCGAAATCAGAGCGCTTATACTCCGGACGGAGATCATCTGAACCAGACTTACCTCTCTTCATAAATCCGCCTTTCGCCTGGGGTTGCGATACGAGCGCTGATGATTCGAATGGCCTCACCACGCTCGATGTGAGCCACGACAAGGAGGCGACCCGCAGAAGACAACCCGAATGTTACCATTCGCTCTTCGTCAAGCGAATGGTCCGGATCCGCACCTGTCGCCGCCAAGGGGTCGTAGAACACCGATGATGCCTCTTCAAACGACACCCGGTGCTTGCGAGCATTCTTCGCAGCCTTGGCCGGGCTCCATTCGAAGTGCATCCAGCGATTCTACGCATCCCCGCCGGAAAGGTCTAACGGAGCCGCGGCTACCAATTCTCGGGAGTGTGCTGGAGGCCGAGGTAGACGTAGCCAAGGATCCAGATGATGCCGGCCGCCCACATCAGCTTGATCCACAAAGGGATGCCGGTTTCCGCTGAATTCGGTTGTTCGTCCCGTTGACGATGATCGTCGCCCATGGATGACCTCCCGCCTCGCAGGCTGAAGCCTGCGGCTACCGCTCCTCCGTGTCGATACCTTCGGCCTCGAGGACGCGCCGCTCCAGGCCGAGATGGCTCTTGAACGCGCCCGCCCTCGCATAGGCCCAAACGACCGCGCCCATTCCGAGCGCGAAAAAGCCGAAAAAAGCCAGGATGAAGAGCGCGGAATCCCTTCCTCCCGCATCGCAAAACGGGCAGGCCAGTGCGGCTGCAGGCAGGATCAGCCCGCCGGCGCCACCGGCCAGGCGGACGAGGCCCAATGCGCCACGGTTCACAACGCACCTCCGTAGAGCGTCGTTAGAAACGCCGCGATAGCCTTCCGGTCATCGGGTCCCAATGCAGGAAACGGCGCCATCGCTGAGCCCGACCGACCCTCTTGGAGAATCCGGTCGATGTGGGCGGGATCGAAAAGTCGGCGCATGAAGTCTTTCGGCCGCGGCGTCAGCGCCACGGCGGCCGGGCCGTCGCCCTTCCCCTCGAAACCGTGACACACGCCGCACTGGGAGATGAAAATGGCCTTCCCCTTCTCCGTGAGAGTCGGATCGGCGGCCGCGAGCGCCCTGTCCTTCGAGTCGACCCCGAAGGCGGACACGGCCTGCGCAATCGCCCACAGATCGCGCTCGGGAAGTTCGCGGAAGGAAGGCATGGCCGATCCCGGGATGCCGCCGTAGAAAAGCGTGTACACGTACTCGGGCTTCAGATAGCGCGCTCTCAGGTTCGATGCACTCGGGCGCAGAAAGGCGTTCGCCTGGCCGTTCCCATCCGCCAGCGCACCGTGACATCCGGCGCAATGTTCCTCGAACAGCATCTTGCCTCGATGCAAACTGGCCGGGTCCTCCGGGGGCGCACCGCTCACCGAAACCAACTGCGGATAGACCATGGCCTTCACCTGCTCCTCGAACGGCTTCCCCAGAACCTGGAGATACGCCACCAGATCCTTCGCTTCCTCCCTCGGCCTCGGCCCCGCCGATGTTTCGTCGAAGAGAAACGCATACGGAGGCATGACCGAGAGAGGCACGACCGATCTTGGGTTATACAGGTGCGCGAAATGCCAGTCATCCGGTCGGCGGCCCGCCTCGCGACTCAGGTCCGGACCGATCCTGCGCGTGCCGAACAGATGGGGCACATCGTACATGCTTTCCCATGCTTGGCTGACCGGACCGTACCTGAAGGATTCACCGGACACAGGCCGGACGAACTGCGAGTGGCAATGCCAGCAGCCTTCCCGGATGTAGACGTGGCGACCCCGCCCCGCCGCATTGAGTTGGCCTTTGTCGTCCAGATAGGGATTCTTGAAACCTGCCGGCGGCTTTGAAACGTGCCGCAAGGTCGTCCACGGCGCCAGCCCCATCGCCACGATGGAGAAGATGAAGAATCCGACGCCCGCGACGAGCAGGATGAACATCGGGCGCTCCGCCACTGGCGGTCCCCCTCTCGGGGGATCGGCGTCCTGCCTCACGCGCTCCCGCGGCTGTCCTGCCACAGGGCGTTCGGCGACGGGCCCTTTCTCCTCACCCACGGCCATCCGCCTCCGGTTTCATTCGACTGCTCTTGATCAGGTTGATCGCCAGGAGCACCGTCGAGACGAAAAGCACAACGCCCGATACTGCGCGCGGCACCCAGAACGGCTCCGCGGCCTTGAGTGAATCGATGATCGAGAGGCCCCGCATCCACGCGAATCCCTGCATGAGACCCGCGGCCGTATCCGGCACATAGTAGAGGAAGAAAAAGCCGATCAGGGCGAGCCAGAAATGCCATTCGGCCAGGGCACGGGAGGCGATGGCCCGGCCGGTAATCCTGGGCCAGACGAAGTAGATGAACGCGAAAATCCACCAGGAGAAAACACCGAACAGCGCCAGATGGGCGTGCGCAACGATCCAATCCGTGAAATGGACGACCTTTTGAACGGACAACAGTGCGTGGAATGGCCCCTGCGTGCACGTCATGATGTAGGAGAAGATCCCGAACGTCAGGAAGCGTAGCGCGATGTCGTCCGCCAGCCGATTCCAGGAGCCCCGCATGGTCGCGAAGAAATTGTACACAACGGTATATACGACGAAGAGGAGCGCGCTCGTGAGGGGAACGGCCACCACCTGGAGCCACCATGGGATGGGGCTGTAAAAGTAGTGGTGGCTTCCACCGAGGGGATAGAGAAAGGCAAGCGTCCAAAATCCGAGGAGCGAGAGCTTGTGGCTCGCGATCGGTTTTCGCACAAGCACGGGCAGAAGGTAGTACGCGATCGCCGCTCCCATCGGCGTCACCCACATGCCCACGGCGTTGTGGATCCAGAGGCCGGAGAGCGCCGCGCCCGCCGCGCCGGGAGCCACGTGCGCCACGATCGTATTGGCCATCACGAAGTTCAGTGCCGTGAAGATAAACGCCATCACGATGTACCAGAGGGAGACGTACATCGATTTCACGCCTCCTTGGAGCACCGTTCCGACAGTGGAGAGAAGCGCCAAGACGAACGAGGCGGCAAACAGCACGTCCGCCCACCACGGGGCCTCGGCATACTCGACGCCCTCGCCATACCCGGCCAGAAGACCGATGGCCCCGGCGGCCAGCGCCACTTGCATGAACTTCCGATTGAATTGCGCAACCGGCTCGAGGAAAAGTCCTTTTCCCACCAGCTTCGGCACCGCGTAGAACGTGAAGGCCATGAATCCGTTGGACAACCAGCCGAAGATCACCGAGTGGGTGTGGAAGAACCGCAACCGACCGTAGTTCAGCCAAGGGACATTCCCCAGAAATTCCGCGGCGGCGGGGGAGGTGAGTCGATAGGCTTCCGTCAGTCCCGCCATCATTCCAAGAAGAAGCCAAACGAGCCCGGCAACGAGATGGAACTTTACCAGGCCGAGGGACACTTCCGTTCCGGCCTTCGCGGGCTCAGCGGACGGATTCGCCATGGTTACTCATTTGGTTTCCCGCGGCGCCGCGTGCCGGAAGCGCGGCCGGAGGTCCGCCTTCACTTGCGGATGCTTCTTGAGGTACTCATCTAAGTACCGCCACCCCGCGTCGTAAATATCCCGTTCCACTTCGTCATCCCACTCCTCTTCCTCGCCCAGCTCGCCTTTTCCCGCCAGCGCTCCCTCGAGTGCAGATCCCTTCCTCGGCGCCCCCTTCCGATACCACCACAGGACGTCCCCCAGAAGCGGGTTCCGATCGGGGCCGCGGAAATCCATGCGCATGGAGAACTCCGCTCCCACGGCCCTCGGGGGATTCACCTTGTCGGGTACGGTCCGCGGGATCGTCGTGTACGGCTCCGGATCGGTTTTCGACGAAAACGCATCCCAAAGCGGCGTGGCCAGACGGTCGTACCGGTTCATGGGCGGAATCCCGAAAATCAGCTCGAAGGTCCTGAACAGCGAGGGGAAGGACGTGTGCACCGAACTCACGTATCCCCGCTTCGCCCACGGACTGATCACCAACAGAAACGACCGATGATAGTCCACGTGATCCGAACCCTGCTGAGGATCGTCCTCCACGACGAAAATGGCGGTGCTGTCCCAGTACGATGAGCGACTGATGGCCTCGATCACGATACCCATAGCCACATCGTTGTCGTTGATCATCGATTCAGGGCTGAGCGCGCCGGGCGAGGTTCCGTGCGTATGATCGTTCGGCAGCAGCAGGAACACGAAGGACGGAAACTTCCCTTCCTCCACGAGTTTCCTGGCCACGTAGCGCGCTTTCTCTTCGTCCTTCACGTCCGTATTGAAAAAGACGCCGGGAAATTGAAGGTCCGTATGATTAAACACGGTGTCGCCGCTCTCGCGCCCGAGTGTCCCGACCACTTCGCCAAAATTGGTGAAAGAGACGTTGTGCTTGATGAGGTGCGTGAAGAACGTCCCGAAATCCGGTTGTCCGCGCTCCATCGCGGCGTCCTCGGCGAATCCACCCGATCCGCGGTAGTCCTCCAGCCAGGTCCGTTCGATGTAATCGTTCACGAACGACGACGTCAGCCAGAGGTGGCCTTGAACCGATGTCTCCGAGTCGTTGTAGAAATTGTCGTGGAGGGTGAATCGCCGTGCGAGCGAGTGGAGGTTCGGCGTGATGTCCTCGCCGAAGAGAACGAGCGACGGATCGCGGTCGCCGCGATCAAGATCGCCCAGTACGGAGTCATACGTCTTGTTCTCCTTGACGATGAGCACGACGTGCTTGATGGGGGTCTCTCCGCCGGCCCTTGCGGGCACGGGGAATTTCCGGTCGCACGTGAACGGGAAGACCTGGTTGGGACGCCGGATGTTCTTCTCAGCTTGGGCTGTGAGACCCGGAAGATCGAGTCCGGAAAGCGGAATCAGCGACACCGTGCCGGTCATTTTCTCCTTTCCGCTTTCGTCGTCTTTCTTGTAGCCAACGAGCGGTCCCACGCCGATCCCCTTGCCGTTGGCGACCACGAGCGTTTTCCCCCCATCGGCGAGCGCCACCGCGGTGGGATACCAGCCGACGGGAATCGCGGACTCCGCGATGAAGGTGGACGCGTTGTACAAGGTCACGGCGTTGTCCGCCGCTCGAGCCACGATCAGTTTTCCATGGACGGAATCGAGCGCGATCCCGGCCGGGCTGCTCCCCGGCAGTGGATTCCCCCCGTCATCCAAAAGGTCCGGCTCGCCGATGGCTACGGTCCTGAGCACGGTCTTCACGGCCGTGTCGATCCCCACGATGTTGTGTCCATCCGACACGGTCACGTAAGCCATGGCTTCATCGGGCGACAGGACCAGCCCTTGCGGTCCGCCCCCCACTCGAATCGTGGCAACGTCCCCCGATTGGAGGTTCACCACGCCCACCTTGTCGTCCCTGAATCCGGTCACGTAGAGTTCTCCCCGCTGCTCGGCCACCACCACGCCGTATGAGCCGAAACCGACGGCGATCTCACGCGTCTTCGTCAACGTCGCCGCATCGATCTCAACAACATTCGTGCCGAGGAACTGACCCACCCACAGGATTTTCCCGTCCGCCGAGAGCGCGATTCCGGCGGGATAGCCGCCCACCACGACTTGTCCTGCGAGAGTCACTTTCCCATCTCCCCCGATGTCGTAGGCCTCGACGAGCTTCGAATCCCCCCCCGCCGCGTAGAGACGCTTGCCATCCATGGACATGGCCAGACCGTAAAACGCGTTCTTTCTCTTGAGCTGCTGGACGATTTCGCCGGTCCGCACGTCGATGACTTGAAGCGCGCGGAACGCGTAGCCGGTATTGGAGACGTACGCCAGCGGGAGCGTCGGATGCGTTCGGATATCCACCGGGAAGCCGCCCACCGTCACCTGTCTGCCGGTCGGTGTAAGCGCCCGTCCTCCGGGAAGCAGGAATAACCCGTCCGAATCACCGGCCTTGCGAAGCGCCTCCGCGGTCGGCGCCACCCCGTCGCACTCGCCCCCACCGGTGTTCGATGTTTCGCAACCGGCAAAAACCAGGATCGATAGCAACATGATTGAAGTCGTTCTCATTTCAGAACCATCCCATCACGCCGCCGAAAACGGCGATGCAAACCGCATCGAAGGCGTAGATCGCGCCCACCGCCGCGAGTTTCCGCTTGATCGTCGACAGATCGTGCACCCAGAACGCCACGCTGAAGAGAGGCAAATAACCGAGCAGGAAAATCAGCCAGGGCGATCGCGCCGACCACCACGGGTAGTCCCACGTCAGAGCGCCGATGTGGTTGAGCGCCACCTCGACGAGAACCGACACCACGCTGAAGCCGGCGGCCGCCACGAGCCGGTTGGGCAGCCCCAGCAGCTTCACGTGCGGGTCCTTCGGCAGGACCAGCGAAGCGGCCACTCCCATGATCATGAACATGAGACACGTCTCGATGTTCAGGCCGACTAGAATAAGATAGGAAGTCTCGCCCGGCTCGCCCCAGACGGGTGCATGGTTTGTGAAATGGAACACGAGGCAGTTCCAGATCTCATTGAACCAGTCCATACCCCACAAGGCGAGACCCGCGAAAACAACGTTCCAATTCTTCCGCGCGATTTCCGCATTGTAAATGTAGATGACGATCACCAGGATGGAGATGACGGGCCACTGGAAATGCGAACCGTCCCTCAGAATGGATACCGCGCGCGCCGCCGACTCTGTCATCGCCTACCCTCTACCCCGCCCCTCACCCTGCGTCAACCGCCGTGAAGAGCCTGGCGCCGGTGGACTCCGCCCTCGATCGTTGCCGCATGATGCATGAACAGGATAAGATGACCGACCATAGGAGGTTACCCATGCGATATTCCAAAGTGGTTGCTCTCGCGATATTTTCGGCCGCGCTCTGCCTGCCGATGGTCCATTCCCATGCCTCAGGACCCACCACACACGTTTCCGCCAAGGACGCGCTGAAGTTTCTGCAACAAGGAAACGCGCGGTTCGTGAAAGGAAAAAGCCGCCATCCGCACTCCAATGCGGCGCGAATCAAGGAGACCGGCAAAGGCCAGGCCCCCTTTGCCACGATTGTCGGCTGCTCTGATTCCCGGGTGCCTCCGGAGCGGCTCTTCGATCAGGGTATCGGTGATCTTTTCGTCGTCCGCGTTGCCGGCAATGTATGCGATGTGGATGAAACGGGGAGCGCGGAATACGGAGTGGATCATCTGGGAACGCCCCTCCTCGTGGTCCTCGGCCACTCGAAGTGCGGAGCGGTCACGGCTGTGGTCAACAAGGCCGAAGTGCACGGGAGCATTCCGCAATTGGTGGACAACATCGGCCCGGCCGTGGCGCGCGCGAAGGCGGCCTATCCTGCCGCCCAGGGCGATGACCTCCTCACACACGCCATCCGGGAGAATATCTGGCAGAGCATCGAAGATCTCCTGCACAGCCCTCTCGTCCGGAAGCGTGTCGATTCGGGGAAGCTGATGATCCACGGGGCGGTTTACGATGTCGAGTCGGGCAAGGTGTACTGGCTCGGACGCCATCCGCGGCAGGACGAGCTTCTCCACGCCGTGAGTGAGTCGGCCCCACAGGAGCATGGCTCTGCGTCCGAGGAAGAGGCGGAGGAGTGACCCGTCGGGAAAATAGAAACGGCAACAGCATCAGCACATTGAGGGAGGTAACATCATGGAAAAAGTCGGTGTGATCGGTTCGGGAATCGTCGGTGAGGTTTTGGCCAACGGGTTCCTAAAGCACGGGTACGAGGTCATGCGCGGGTCCCGCGACAAGGGGAAACTTTCGGAATGGAAGGCGAAGGCCGGTTCCAAGGCGTCGGCAGGCTCGTTCGCCGATTCGGCAAAGTTCGGCGACATCATCGTTCTGGCCGTCAAGGGCACGGCCGCGGCGGAGGCCGTGAAGCTCGCCGGAGTCGAGAACGTGGCCGGGAAAATCGTGATCGACGCGACCAATCCCATCGCGGATGAGGCGCCCGTCAACGGCGTCCTCAAGTTCTTCACCGGACCGAACGATTCGCTCATGGAGCGGCTGCAAAACGCCGCCCCGAAGGCAAACTTCGTCAAAGCGTTCTCCTGCGTCGGCAATGCCTTCATGGTCAACCCGAATTTCGGCGGGATGAAACCCACCATGTTCATTTGCGGAAACAGCGCCGGCGCGAAAGACGAAGTGAAGTCGATCCTGACCCGGTTCGGATGGGAGTTCGAAGACATGGGAGGCGTCGAAGCCGCGCGCGCGATCGAGCCCCTGTGCATCCTCTGGTGCATCCCCGGCCTCCAGCGCGGCCAGTGGAACCACGCGTTCAAGCTCTTGAGGCAATAACCCCAGAGCGTGGATCCCATGAAACTCATGAATTGTCCCATCACGAAGAGGAGCCGGCTGTCGCACAAGGACCGCGAGTGCATCTTCACGTCCTTCGCCGGAAAGATCAACAAGAGGTGTTTTCAGAAGGTCAAGAAGGATGAGCGACTGCTCGGGGATTTGGCGCGCGGCGTGGAAAAGGAAGTAGCGATTATGTTCGCGGACGTCCGCGATTTCACGCGCACGACGGCGGACATGCCCCCGGAACGCATCGTTCAACTTCTGGATACGATTCTTCCCGAACTCCTGAACATCATCATCGAGAAACGCGGGGGAATGGTCGATAAGATCCTCGGTGACGGCATCATGGCGGCGTTCGGGCACCCCTACTCGGGCGGCGCGGATCTGGATCAGGCCATCCGCGCGGCGGCGGACATGCAGGTGGCCATCGACGGCATGGGGTCCGTATTCGACCGGCTCGACCTGCCCCGGATGCGGCTCGGCATCGGGATGAACTACGGCAAGGTTCTCGTGTGCCACATCGGATCGAAACAGCATTCCGAGAATACGTTCATCGGCAGCGCGGTGAACATGGCCGCGAAGATGGAAGATATTGCCCTTGCCAACGAAGTGGTACTGGCCGCCCACGCCACGGAGCGCCTGCGGGCCTCGGAGAATCCCATTGCCAAACTTCTTGAGCCCGTGGATTCAACGCGATACGGCTCCGGCCATACGAAAATCCGCTGGCAGGAGCTGTAGTTCCGGCGTCCCTGCACTATCCCGGAATCCCCGGGTTCCGAGGCTGCCGGCTACTACGCGAGGATGTCGATCCGTCCTCCGGGCCGCGCATTCGGATTCGCCGCCTGACCACCGGCAGCGGTCACTCCTGATCCCTCAAGCGATTCTTGTACTTTCTGAACGATCCGGTGCTCGGCGGGGCTGAGCGGCCCCATCTGACCGGGCGCGTTCACCTCGTTCTTGATCCGACGACTCGTCACCGAATCTTGAATCCGAGGCGCCGACGGGTCCGCCCCATCACTCTGATCCGGACGCGTGGCCTGCGTTCGAACCCTTTCGACGGGATTGAACGCCTGTGACGCCCCAGCTCCGAAACCCTCAATGCGATTCGCCATGATTTCCCCTCCCTTCGCTATTGATGACTCTCCTATTCTACCCCACTCTCCCAACTTCGCCAGCCATCGCCGGCCTCGATTGAATGCGGTTCAGGGCCAGACGCCATCATCACGCGAAATCGAGGGAAACTGGGAGACTAGGATTCGAACCTAGATAAACGGATCCAGAGTCCGTTGTCCTGCCATTGGACGATCTCCCAGAAATGCGTTAGGACGCGACCTTAGCACCAGCCAAGTCCGTTGACAAGGTTCCGTTGATACTTGGTGTGATACTTCGTTCCACGGAACCCCCTCCGGCAAGCCGCTCAACGGCACTCTGCTTGTGCGATGGCGACAGGTGCGCGTAGCGTAGGGTCATCTCAATCGTCCGGTGGCCCATTAACTCTTTCACGGTGGTCAAGTCAACCCCGGCCATCACAAGACGGCTGGCGAAGCTGTGCCGAAGGCAGTGGAACGTGAAGTCCTCGATCCCCGTCTTGTCGATCACATCCTCGAACCACTTGGACACGATCCACTTCCGCCGCCCCTGCCACCGGGGGAACACCGCATGCTTTTGCAGGATGGACGACGGCAAGGCCGCAACATTGCCCTTCTCCGTGGGTTGCAACGCGCCCATCCGCTCATCCCGCATCCGCCGGAGGGTTTCCCTCACCACGCGATTCATAGGCACCTGGTAGTTGCGCCCGCCCTTGGCCTCTTGAACGTCGATCACCCCCGCGGAAAAATCCACATCGCCCCACAGAAGTTCTTTCAGGCCGCTCAACCGGATGCCCGTGTGAAGCGCCAGCACCACAAAGGGCCTCTCGTCGTCCTTGAGCACCGCGAACACCCTTTTCTCTTCTTCGTCGGACAGGTAGCGGACGCGACGATTCTGCCTCTCCGGGTAGAACTTCACACCTTTGACGGGGTTCTTTTCCGCCTTCCCGTTTTTCATGGCCAGGTAATAGGCAGACCGTAGGGAAGCCAGGTAGCGGTTGATCGTGGTCCCCATGCAGGCTTGAGTCTTCCGGTTCTTCAATTTCCGCACCTCGGTCAGCTTCGTTTTCCACGTTTCGATCTCTTGCGCCGTCACCGATCCGGCGGGTTTCGTTCCAAGGTGTTCGATCCAGTAGCCAAGCCGTTGCACGTCGTCGGCCCAACTCTTCTTGTTCGCCTTCCCCCACGTGATGAAGTCTTCCGCGATTTCCTTGAACGACACCGCCCGCCTTGCTCTCACCGCATCCGGCCTGAACTTTCCTTCGACAATCTCGTTCCGGCGTTTTCCGTAAAGCTCGATCGCCTTCCCCTTCGGCCCCACCCGCTCGCGGTGTAGCTTGCCGTCCCGATCCCGGTAGCGGATGTACCAGACGCCCGTGTTGACCTTCGCCACGGCGGGGACGATGAGGAAGTCTTCAACGCTGTACTTCACGTACTCGTAGACCCCACGCGGGTTCCTCTCACGCCTTGCCATGCTTTCCCCCCTTCGTTTTGAACGGCCTTCGACACGTCGGGCATGTTCCGAGAAACGACAACACCGCCCGGCGCATGACTTCGGACGCCGACACGCCCATTTCCTTCGCCGTCCGTCTCACAAGGTCAAGCTCATTCTCACGGATTTGAAAAGCCGTCAAGGTGTAGCCTTGTTTCTGTTTCATGGGGACACGATATTATAAGCCATTTTATATGTCAAGCCCCCCCTTATCGGAGGCGCGACATCGAACCGTCAATCGAGTTCCGCCTCCAGCTTTTCCTGCATTTCAAGGTGGCCCACGAATGTTATCAGGGGCTTGATCTGTTCCGCGTCCGCCTTGCCCTCCAGCACCGCCCACGCCGTTACCGTGAGGATCGAGCGAGCAGTTTTCACCGCTTGCGTGAAGCGGTCCTTGTCCATGTGGCGCCCAAGCTCGTCCCACAAGGCGGGAAGGTTCTCCGGCGTCCGCGGAATCTTTCTCGGTCGGCCTCTTCGATGGTTCATCGTTTTACCTCACAAAACTGAAAAATATCCATGGGGAAACGCGACAAAAAGGCCAGATATGGCGTCGAAAATGCCCTTCCGCCCTTGTTTCGGCGCTTCGATTTCATCTCCCGTCATCACGTTCCGCGTGTTCTTACAGCGGGATACACCGGAAGGAGCACGGTGGGTCTTCAGAAAATACGGCGTGTTTCGATGTGGACGCGCAACGGGAACATACCCCCTCCGTCATTTCTCTTGTGGATCGTCTCATCCCCCACCTACGGATTCGGATGTTTGCCCGCACACCCTTTCTGCCCGCCTGGGGGGGCTTGCCGTGATGATCCGCGGCAGTCTGCGCTCTCCCGCTTGGTGAGGCCAAGGGCGGAGAGGGTGGGGGCATCCGTAAAAGCCGGTCCCGCTTTGTGACCGGCTTTTCCTCTCCCCGGACCCGGTGCGCCCTTCGCTTTCGGCGTCTCCTTCAGGAACTCGCCCACCTTGCGCAATGCGCGTAGGCGGATCTCTCTCGCGTGGGCCTCAAGGCAACGGATCGTCCGGCCTGCCCGCCGAAGCCTTGGCGAAGGCGGGTACTCCAAGCGCCCGTCCTTCGCAGTAGCCTTGCTACGGAGGGTGGATCGGCCCTTGGCGTAGCTCAAAGTTGTAGTTCCTTCCCGCCGGTGGTAGGAACCATTCCCATGGCGGCAGAAGAAAGCCGAGATACAAAGAGAATCCGCGAATTGGTGGAAATCTTCAGACAGCTTGGCCTTGCCGCCGTGATCGGAGGAACGGCGGACGCCGTGGTGGATGGGACTCGCCTCTTGATCGACGTGTTCGGGATTGCGGTGGGGATCATCTTTCTTGGAGTCGCCGTTTGGTTGACGGGCAAGGGAAACGGCGATACCCTATAGACATGGACGCGGCAAGCGCAGTTCTCTTGGGAGTCTTCACGAGTATGCTTTTGTTCGCCGTGGGCACTGTCATCTACGTGTCCCGCGTCACCCGCAAGAAACCGACCGTCCAGAACTGACCCCTTTCCCCTCACTTCATCTCCGGCGAGAGAAAATCTGCTTGAACTCTTCCACCACTCTTTGACCGCAACACCGCAACACTACACCCCTTAAAGGGGGTGTAGCTGTGTAGCGCAACATGTAGCGCAACATGTTGCACAGCAATAGTTTCAAGCACTTAGCCGAGCGCAACATCCGCGCAACATGGGGGTATGTTGCGCCCTCTACTTCTTGAGCCATTTGCGGGGTCCTCCGGGGGTGTCTAGGGCGTCGAATTTCCGCCCATCGTCCCGGCTGAAGACGGTTCGGATCGCGCTTTCGGTGATCCCCGTGATCTCCGCGATCTCCGGGACAGTCTTCGGCCCGTTCTTCAAAGCCATCTCCACCCGCTGCCATTGGGCCAGGCCACCGGCCACGGCTTCCGGCATGGCGTCAAACTCGCTTTTCTCAAAGGTGATCCGGCCCCCCGTGAATCGGATCGTGAACCCCATCGGAGCTTCAAGCCTGCCCCCGTTGCACTTCCGGTTGAACAAGCCCACCTGGATCACGTCCTCGCCGGGGGCCTGCCCGCGTTTCATCTCCCACGTCGCCCGCGCCATGTTGTGCCAGTACCCGGAACCTATCGGCTTCTCCTGGGTGACGTTCTTCGCCACGTGCGCGATGACGAGGGAGGTCCCGCCGATGAAGCGGACGGCCTCAAAGAACTTCAATGCTCCCTCCGCCGACTCAAGCTCCCCGCCGCTGGCGGCCCCGGCTGAATCGTACACGATGAACGAATAACCGCCCTCGCCAACAAGCCGCTTGATCTGCCTCCGTTGATCGTACAGGGGACCGATACACCGGCGGTAGCCAATGGGCGGAAGCCCCTGGTCGGTCACCATCTGCCGAAGGCGGGCCTTGTGTTCGTCCGAATCGGATTCCCAATCGAGATAGAAAGCCTTCCCCCATGTGTTGCAGGAGTCCATGAGGGGGCCGCATCCCCCTTGATGGGCTACGGCACACGCCAGGGCGAGAAGACTTTTCCCCGTGCCGCCGTCGCCGAAAAGGATCGTGGGAACACCCAGCGTCACGATTCGATCAATCAACCATCGCGTATCACGTGCCGTCATGGGCGCGTTCAGAAATTCCACCGGGTCACCCGTCTTGATTCGCTCTATGGCGAGCACGGCCACGCTCTCAAGCATCCCGGCCCAGCCGATCTGTAGCCTCTTCGACAGGTAGTTCACAAGTTGAACCCGCGTCCCGGTGACAGACAAGTTCGTCCGCACGGGGCCGTGAATCCGTTTCGGCACTCCATCCCCGGTGCCCCGGACCAAAAGTTCAGCGTGAACACCCGTGTTCTCGGAGTGCACGCCGTCAAGCTCGATTTCGATCTTGTGTTCCGGCCAGGCGAACACCCACGCGCCCCCGCGATCCGAGAAATCGGGCGGTTCCTCGATCCCCAGCCGTTCCGCTTCGATCCGGTACCGCGTGATGGACTCGATCACGGAGCGAAGCTCCCCGGCGTCCATGGGGGGTCTGCACTTGTCGGCGAAGGGCCGGAGGATCGTAGCGATCACGTCCGCCGGGTGCCCCTTGGTGTGGAAGTATCCCGCAAGCCGGGCCGCGTCGGTGTTCCGGGTGCCTTCCGCCGTACCCTTCGCAAGCAGACGGGATACCCAGTCTGGCGCGTCACCGTTGACCGCCGCTCCCGGATGCGCGTTGCCGTTTCCGTTCTTCCCCTTCAGGGCTTCCGGCAGATTCGACAGTACGGCAAGCGGAAGGTCCTTCAGCACGGTGTACGCCTTACCGCCTACCACGCTGGGGCAGGCCATGACGTAGCCCCCATCGCTTCGAACGTCCACGTGAGGGAGGAACCCCGCCCCAGTATGGAGTTCCGGCGTGTACTTGAAGTACAGGTGCATGCCCTTCGGCGTTTTCACCGTGAAGGTGTCACCGGAGACACCGAGCTTCTTGAAGTTCTCCATCCCTTCCGGGCCGTCCAGGTCGATCACGCTGATTCCGCTTACGCTCCCCGTTACAATCGCCATGTTCGGACTTCCATGGGCGAACCACTTGCGGATGTCCTCCTCGGTGGGGCGTTTCGTCTGAAACGTCTTCCAGTCTACGAGCGGGGGATGTTTCTGACCCTCCCGGATCGGGATGACGGCGTACCCTCGCCGGTGAAGTTCAAGCGCGTCCGATAAGATGCTCATTTTTGAGTTCACTGATTGAAACTAACAGCCAGTCCACCGCCGCGTGGAGGTTGGCTTGAATCGTATGATCCCGCCGGAGCCGCGCCCCGCATTCCGCGATCTTTCCCACAGCCTGGGAAAGCTCCTCGGCAATCCAACCCTCCGGGGTCCGGCGTTCGGAAAGTGCAATCCCCGTCATCCAAGAATCGAAAGGAGCAGACACCGAAACGCTTTCAACATTCGCCGCTGCCTGAAGTGATGAAGCGCCAGAACGCGGTAGTTCTTCGACACATCTAAGCTCATCGATGCGCCAAGCCAAGGGGCATCCAGTCGCGGGGACAGCCGGCGTCGATCCAGAGTGCGAGAAGGTCAAGACGATACCGAACCGTCCTGCTCCCGCCGGGGTGGACAATCAAACACGCGGGTATCCGTCCTCGGTAGTGGAGTTGATACAACGTGCGATGCGTAAAGCCGAGTACCTTTGCCGCTTCTCTCGCTGATCCCAATTGAATCATACTGCTCAAGAGTCTACACCCGCGTAGAATCGCGGTCAATGACTATCTGTCACTGTTACCGCGACAAAAGAGAGGGTGGTATTTGTCGCGGTAACGTAGGGGGGGGCTAGTCCGGTGGGGGAAAGAACTTGGAAGCGCCGGTTTGAAATCTGTTGACTTGAACGCTTCGTTGCAACGCTCTTGCGGCGCTTCCCTTGGTCGAAATCCCTCGCTGATTCGTGAACATCGGCGCAAGCAGATGCAGAATCAACCCCGACATCGAACGTTTTGGAGTTCTTCCCTTCTTTCCCTGACCCTTCGGGGTCGGATCGAGCCAATCCTTGATTTCGTCTGTCATGGTCGGCGCAAGGTCCGTGTTTGGAAAAGAAGCCAGCAACGCGGTTTCCCACCGTGGGTCTTTTCTTTGGCTCTTGTAGACCCCTTTCGGCATGGGCGGGAAGAGAGGGGATATGTGCTGTTTCAGTGTCCAATATGCCGTCGCCACAGCGACGTGAAAGTCTTTCGGTGTGTCAGGCTTTCTCTTCGGTAGCTGAAACTTGGACTCAAACAGCAATTTGAAGCGAGAAATCTTTTCCGATCCATTTTCGGCGTCCATAACCTCACCGACAAGCTCCCGGAACCGCTGCAATAGAACGGGACCGCTCATCTTCCCGGCGTGATTGCGGACGAATGCAAGGAAAGCGTCACCGATGGTGCGTCCTTCCGGTGGAAACGTATTTCTCAAATCTCTCTCCAGGCTTGGGAATACCCCCCGCAGGGGGTTCGGGATTCTGTCCCTTCGTGCCGAGTGCATTTCTCCATAGAGTGTTCTCGCGGTAGTCGGCAAAATGCAGGGTTGATTGTTCCAATTCGCCTTGATGTAGCTTTCCGGGGTCCACTCGGCGCGGCACCGGGCAAGACTGTTTACGACATCCTCACGATCCCGGTTTTCTTTCCTGCGCCGAGCATCCTCCGTGAAACGCGGTTCGATGTCGTCGTTTCTTGGCTCCCCATCCGGGGGCGTGAAATCCTTTTCCGGCATTCGTCGTTCCTTCCTTTCAGCCCGGCGCGAGTTGGGAGACACGCTCCGGCCTTTGTTCTCCTCCACGCCCTTCGCTTCATTCCCGGCAACCGATTCCCGTCCGGTCCCGGCCTTCCGTCTCCTGGGCTTTCCTATGCTCACCCTTGTGGCATGGGCTTGAGTTGCAGAACGCGAGCGGGATCTGTTCACTATTTCGGGCACCAAGGTGCATCTTGGAGAGCCTGAGTTGAGTTGGCCAAGTTCGATTCGACATGACTTGAGGGAATCGCAAAATTGATGTTTTGGGAATCGACCAAAGAGTAGGATGCAATCCCGATCACCTGCCCATCTTCGGTGATAACGGGGCCTCCACTTGAACCGGGAGAAATGGGTGCAGTAATCTGAATGACATCAATCCCATGAACCATCTTCCGTCCGGCGACAATTCCGTCGGATACCGTCGGTGACAACCCTGATTCGCGGCCACCGAGGGCCGAGAGTTCCGCGGCTCTCGGAAACCCAATGACATATACCTTCTGCCCTGCACGAACGATTGTCTTTCCCATCACTCTTGCGTACTGTTCGGGATCTAGACCTAGACCCATGTCTGAGTCACCCAGAGATAACGTGTGAAGATATTTTGCAAGAGCGTCGGAAAATAAACTGCCCGTGAGGACCTCAGACCACAATTGAGTATTTTCGGATGATGTCTCCGCCCGACTAACGGCCAGGATCACAAGATCCTCCGATCTACTTCCATATGTGAACCCACTTAACTTCAGCCTGATTCCATCAGACCGAGCTATAGCGATCTGGTCCGGCCGGCAAAACCCGTCCAGGACGTGGTAGCTCGTGACAAGGTAGTTTGTTGCAAAGAAACCCCACCGAAACCGTTCCTTCGTCTTCCTCATCTGTTCGCGCATGGAGTCGGCAAATGGGTTGGCGATCATGAAACCTGATCCGGTTCCTTTGGGCGTGCTCACCAGAAATGTGGCTTTTATTGCTCGATCAATTACCTGCTCAATTTTCTTTTCCTCACCTGTCGCGGCCACGGTACCGATGGTGATCGCCAAGGGGATCATCGACAGGCGCAATAACCACCGCTTCTGAACTCCGTGCGGGCCAGCAGGGCCGCACCTGCCCACGCCATACTTACCTCTTTCCGAACGCTTCACCACGGAACTCCTACGCCCATTGTCGGGGCATCCCTGAAATCGTCACGGACGTGTGTGTATCGGGGGGAAAGCAATGACCTTGTGGCGATCCACGGGAAAGGTCCCGCTTGGTGTTGCCGGGGGGGGGGGGTGCCTTCTGCTACTTCCGTTGATACTTGGTGTGATACTTCGTTCATTGAAAAGCATTGTACAGCGTTGAACAGAGGGAACAAGGCCGCTCCCATTTATGCACGATCTCACGGGGTGTTACTGCTAAATCGAAGTACAGCGTAGAACGGCGAATAACAGGATTGACAGGGTGTCCACCCTATCCAGAGTCCGTTGTCCTGCCATTGGACGATCTCCCAGGAAAGGCCGGGGAACAGGGTAGCGTTTTCCCACCTTTTTTCAAGATGCGCCCCTCATTGACTTGGCTTAGCCCGCGCGGGATGCTTCGCACGATGATGGAATCCACCTCCGTTGCCGGATGCGATCTCGGAAAGTCGACGGCGAAATTCGTCGTGGGACGGATCGGACCGGGCCCCACGCTCTCCATCGATTCCAGTCACGTCGTCGATCACAACGGCAAACCGCTCGAAGCTTTTCAACGGTGGTACCTGGATCACGACATCAACCGTTGCTCCGTCCTCGCGGCGACGGGCCTGCACGCCGACGAGATAGCCTCCCCCGCGCTCGGCGGGCTCCCCGAGGACGCCTGCCTCGAAGCCGCGCTCCGATTTCGCACGGACCTTGTCGGGCCGATCCGGGTCGTCAGCGTGGGGGCTCGCGGGTACGCCGTGCTTTGCCGCAATGAAGACGGTCGGTTCACCCATCTGCAAAGCGACAAGTGCTCTTCCGGCACCGGAGAAACCATGGTCAAGACCGCGGCGCGATTCGGCATGACCGTCGGAGAGGCGGACGAGCTCGCGCTGGGCGCCGATGAAAGTGTCGCGATCACGGCCCGCTGCTCCGTCTTCGCCAAAAGCGAGATGACCCATTTTGGAAACCAGGGCGAAGCCGCCGACCGGCTGTTCAAGGGCTACTTCGAATCCGTAGCCCGTTACGTGTCCGCTCTCCTCAAGCGGGCGCATGGCAACGGCCCGATTGTTCTCATCGGTGGAGGCAGTCGGATCGGCGCCTTGGTGAAGGCGTTGAAGGACGGCCTCGGGGGCGAAGTGATCTGCGATCCATTCTCCATGACCTTCGAAGCCCTGGGCGCGTGTCAGATGGCGTTCGAGCACCATGTGGGCGGGAGAGAATGCGGTCTGCCGGTGGACGCCGCTCTCCTCGTGCAGCCAAAGGAACGTCGATTTCGCGTCCTGAACCCAGCGAAGCACTCTTCCCCTCGCGTGGTTCAACTCGAATCTCCAAGATGGGACAAATCCCCGTCGGGACCTACCCCCGTCGTCCTCGGTCTCGACCTCGGCTCGACGGGAAGCAAGGCGGTGCTTGCGGATATCTCCTCCGGCGAGCCGGTTCTCGATGTCTACGACCGCACGCGCGGGAACCCCGTGGAAGCCGCCAAGCGATTGGTTCACTCGATCCGGGAACGGATGGACCCCGATATCCGTGCCATCGCGGTAACGGGATCAGGCCGGGAGGCCGTGGCCACCATTCTTCGCGCCGCCTATCCCGATGACATCAACCGCATCGTGGTGATGAATGAGATCATTGCGCACGCCGCGGCCGCGATCCGGTGTGATGAGAAGCGAGGCGCCGGTCTCTCCGTGGTTGAGATCGGAGGGCAGGATGCGAAGTTTATCCAGATTGCAGGTGGACACATCGTCGAAAGCGACATGAACAAGGCGTGCAGCGCGGGCACCGGCTCCTTCCTCGAGGAGCAGGCCGTGTTCTACGGGGTCCACGACATCCGGGAGTTCGGGCGAATCGCCGCGGAGGCGAAACGCCCTCCGGATCTCGGGCAGATGTGCACGGTGTTTGTGGCGGAAGCCGCCGCTGAGGCGCACAACCAGGGTTTCGAGGTCTCCGATCTGTTCGCGGGCTTCATGTACTCGGTCATTCACAACTACATCAACCGCGTGATGGGATCGCGGACGTTCGGTGATCGCATTTTCTTCCAAGGGAAACCGGCCTCGAACCCCGTGCTGGCTTGGACCTTGGCGGCGGTGACCGGTCGTGAAGTGATCGTGCCATCGAATCCCGGGGCCATGGGCGCGTGGGGCAGCGCGATTTCGGGCCTTCAGGAGATGAAGCCCGAAGATCTCCGACGCGCAGGACGGCTCGACACGGCCCGATTCCTGGCCGCCGAGATGTCGGCACGTTCGGAGTTCCAATGTCGCGATCCCAAGTGCGAAACGCTGTGCCGGATCGAGAAGAACACGGTGGCCGTCGCCGGTTCAAACCACACCGTCTTCGCCGGGGGAGCCTGTCCGAAATTCGAAGTGTCCAGTCTGGGTAAGCCCAAGCTTCCCATCGACGCTCCGAGCGCGTTCGACGCCCGGGAGGCCATTCTCGCCCGCCACTTGGACGGATCCGATAACGGCTCCCGCCCCATCGGCATCCCCGCGGTGGGTCCGAATCATACCTTCCTCCATTGGATGGTTACGCTTCTGCGCGAATGGGGACTCTCCCCGAGGGTTTTGCGGTCGGACGCCCGCTCGCTCAGCCGAGGGGAGGAGCGTTGCTACTCTTACGACGCTTGCGCCCCGGTCAAGATCGCGCACGGGGTGGCCGACGCCGAGGTCGAAACTCTTTTCTTCCCCAAGATCCTGGCCTACGGCGACCGCGAGGGGCCGGGCGGCGTGGTTTGCCCGATGGAGCAGGCAATGCCTGAAATGGTCGAACGGTCTCTCCAGGCGCGGGGACGGTCCACTCGTGTCATCCGACCCATTCTCGATTTGCGCAAGGGACTCCTCTCCGTGGCGGTGCTTGGCCGGCTTCTCGCCGTGGCGCGATCCCTCGGCATTCCGCATCCTCGCGCACTCCGGGGGGCGCTGGAGGCAGCCAGGGTCCAGCGCGAGTACGAAAAAGCGCTCTCAGAAATCGGAGAGCGCACACTCTCTTATGGGCGTAAGCACGGCATCCCCGTCGTGGTGATCTGCGGATCCCTCCATGTTGTGCATGATCGGGCGATCAATGCGGGCATCCCCGGCATCCTCCGGCAAAACGGCGCGCTGCCCCTTCCGGTCGACTGCTATCCCATTCCGGACGGCATCCATCACCTTCCGAAAGTACCCTGGGCAGACGCCAACCGGTCAATGCGCGTAGCCCTCGCCTGTCGCGCCCGGGGAGATGCTTTCCCGCTTCTCCTTTCTTCCTTCGGATGCGGCCCGGCCTCATTCGCCGAACACGTCTTCGACCATCTGATGACCGGCTATCCTCACACCGCCCTGGAAACCGACGGACATGGCGGCGCCGCCGGATACGTCACGCGCGCGCAAGCCTTCCTTCACGCCGTGCGCAGCCATGGCATCAGGCCCATCCCCATCGCCCCCGAACGCCTCGCCCCCATGGAAGCGACGAAGGAGACGACGATTCGAAGCCGGGGCGATTCGCGATTCGTCGTTTTTTCGATGGCCGATCGATTCACCTCCATCATGGCCGCCACCTACCGGTCCTTCGGCATCGATGCCGTGGCCTCCGGTCCCAACTCCGCCTCTACGCTCGCTCTCGGTCGCCGCGACTGCTCCGGAAAAGAGTGCATCCCCTATCAACTCATCTGGGGCGCGTTCCGGGACCATCTGGAAAAATATCCCCCCCGGCAGCCCACCGTACTGTTTCAAGTCTACGGCGAAGGCATGTGCCGCAATTGCATGTTCATCGTGAAGGACAAGATGGCTCTGGAGCGGCTCGGGTTGGGGGACAGGGTGTCGGTAAGGGACATTCGGCCGGATGCCGCCATTCGATCGGCTTTCCTGGGGAAATTGTGGACCGGGGTCGTTGCGTGGGATCTCATCGGCCAGCTTGCGGCCTACTACCGCGCGATCGAACGTGATCGCGGCGATTCGGATCGCCTCTATGAGCGGTTGTGCGACGAACTTCAGGTCCTGCTTGAAGGGTCTGGAATCAACGGTGGATTCGGCGCGGCCTTTCGAGGTTATTGGAAAGACCTGCTCGCCCTATTGGATCGCGCCTCGGCTGCTTTTGCGGACATCGCTGCTCGCGCTCGTCCAAACGGCGAATGGCGCACGGTCCTGCTCAGCGGCGACATTTACGTTCGACTGGACGAGTTCGGAAGCGACGGCCTCGTGCGGAAACTCAACGCTCTCGGCCTCTCCGTTCTGATGGAGCCGGCCAGCACGTTTGTGGAATACCTGGTTTCGGAGCGATCCGCCGAACTCGTCCGCCTCCCGACGGGCCGCGTGCAGAATCTCATGTTCAAGTACGGCACGGCGGCCACGCGGCGGCGACTGTACGGGCGAATGCGCGAACGCCATCCCTGGCTCCCGATGCCGGACCCGCGTGGGATCCGCAAGGCATCGCACACCGTTCTGGACCGGCATCCTCTCGGCGAGGCCCCCGTTACGATCGGCAGCGTTCTCCACCATTGGAACGGCGGACACTGCGACGGTGTGGCCATTGCGAGCCCCTGGGGCTGCGGCCCCGCGCTGATCAGCGAAAGCCTCCTTCGTCATCAGGCCCAGATCCCTATGCTGGTCGTCTACAACGACGGCCTGCCGATCGACGAGAGAAGACTCAGGAGTTTCGCCTTCCGGCTCCAGCGGCAACCGCCTCGCGCAGGATGAGGCCTGGACAGGGAACCTTGAAGTAAGGTTGCTTCGCTCCCCCGCGCTGAGCGGGGATTCGCTCGCAACGACATGACCCGGATGTCATTGCGAGGGACGGGCATTTTGGCCCGGACCGAAGCAATCTCGGCCGGGGCCGGCCCCACGCGCTTCTACAACGCGGCTTCGTTCTTCTCGCCGGTACGGATGCGGACGATCTCGAGCAAGTCGGTGACCCACACCTTTCCATCTCCAATGCGGCCCGTGAGAGCCGTCTTCGTGATGGCCTCCACGATCTTCGGGGCTTCGGCGTCCGTGCAGGCAATCTCAATCTTCACCTTCGGCATGAAATCGATCTGATACTCGGCCCCCCGGTACTGCTCCGGATGGCCTTTCTGACGTCCGTATCCTTTCACTTCGGAGACGGTCATGCCCGCAACGCCCACCTGGCTCAAGGCCTCCTTAACGGAGTCCATCCGGAAAGGCTTGATCACGGCTTCAACTTTTTTCATCGCTCACCTCCTCAACCAGGCTCACGGGGTAAGCAGATCATCCTTCGGCTCGCGGCGCAAGTCACGGGTGGAACCCGCCCTCCTGATGGGTGACTCTGCTCGTCGGCTAAGCTCGACTTTTGCCATTTTTTGAAAGGTCTATGTTGGTCCTTATGCGTAGGGGAGGGTCTTCAGACCCTCCCGACAAGAGGGAGCATCTGAAGAT